>JBFZDU010000122.1:0-15823 GCA_041307205.1 Gammaproteobacteria bacterium
CCCCCTGCCGCCAGGTAGTTGGCCACGCCGCGCTCGACCCGCGCCACCGAGCTGAGTCCACAGTTGCGCGCGATCTCGGTGGCCTTCGAGGACCAGGGGGAGATGGTCCCCGGACGCGGCACCACCAACACCAGACTGCCCTCGGGCGGGTGCGGGGTCACGGTGGGTCCGTAGCTTAGCAGTTGTTCCAGCACCCCCCGCTCGGTGGTGGTGAGACTTTGCTCCAATTCGACGAAATGCACGTACTCGCCGTACACGCGTACCGAGCGGCCGACGCTGTCCAGCAGGCGCGCTTCGAGCTTCTGCAAACGGAAATCGGACCAGGCGGGGGCGCCACGCAGGGTGAGCATTTTGGGACCTTCTTCGGAGCAGTGCCGGCGACGCCGCCATGATACTGCAACTCAACGCGGCTGGCGGCCGGCTGCCTATCCGGCGTCAGAGTTCGAACCAGGCGCTGGCCTGGTCCTGCGCCAGCAGCGTGGTACGCGACAGCAGGTCCGGCGCGACACCACCCAGCGCGGACCGCACATGGCCGGCGGTGTTGTTCTTCTCGCTGAGGTGTCCGGCAACCAGGTGGCGCAGGCGCGCATGGTCGATGCGCTGCAGCAGCTGCGCCGCCTGCGCGTTGGCCAGGTGGCCGTAATCGCCGCCCACCCGCGCCTGCAGGCCAGGCGGGTAAGGTCCGCCGGCCAGCAGCTGGGGATCGTGATTGCATTCCAACAGCAGCGCGTCGACGCCGTCGACGCTGGCCACCAGGTGCGGGGTGAGGCTGCCGGCGTCGGTCAGCAGGCCCAGGCGCCGGCCACCGGCTTCGAACACGAACTGCACCGGCTCGCGGGCGTCGTGCGGCACCGCGAACGGCTCGACCGCCAGGTCGCCGATGACGAACCGCCCGGCATGGCTGCCGAACAGCTGCCGGTGCGGCAAGACCGCCGCGGCCAGCGCCAATCCAGTGCCGGGCGTCATCCACACCGGGATGTCATAGCGGCGCGCCACCACGCCGACGCCGCGCACGTGATCGCCGTGTTCGTGAGTGACCAGGATGGCGTCGATGCGCTGCGGATCGACGCCCAGAAAGGCGCAACGGCGCTGCAGCTCGCGCGCCGCGAAGCCGCAGTCGATCAGCAGCAAGGTGTCCCCCGCCTGCACCAGGGTCGCATTGCCGCGGCTGCCGCTTCCCAGCGACGCGAAGCGCAGCCGCGCCATCAGGTCAGCGCCTGTCGGCCTGCCAGAGCTTCAGCGAATCTGCTCCTGGAGCAGGGTCAGGATCCGCTCGGCCGTGGGGGTGTTCTGGCGCTGGCCCTGCTCGTCTAGAACTGTGACCTCCGAGCCACGCTCGCCGGCACTCACCTTGACCTGGTAACGCTTGTCCTCGTCGATCTTGTCATCGCTGGACCAGAACGCGAGCTTGGACAGCCAGCCTTCCTTCTTCGCTTCGGCCGCCGGGTCGTTGTAGCGCACATAGTAAATGCCGGACGAGCGGTCGCGGTCCTCGACCGCGAAGCCGACCCGGTCGAGCGCCAGGCCGGCCAGCCGCCAGGCGCGGGCAAAGGACTCGTCGATGATCAGCATGGCGCCGTCGCGGGTCCGGACCAGTTGCGAGCGGGCCGCCTGCTCGCCGGCCTGGGCCGCGAGTTGGGCCTGGGCCCGTTCCTCGGACTCGCCCAGAAACACCATCAGTCGCCGCAGCATCACCGCTTCGAGGCCGGGATCCCGGTCGCGCGGCACCCAGACCGACTGGTCGGACGCGCCCGTCGTGTTCGTCGGCAGGATCTCCTGCATGCCATAGTGCGTCAGGTACAGCTCGGTGCTGCCCGCCAGCGGGCCGTCTTCCAGCCGCACCCGGAACTGGTCGCGCGTACCGGTCTCGTACAGGCCATCGAATACCTTGCGTATGGTGTTGGTGAGAAAGTCGCGCTTGATATCGGCGCGGTTCTCCAGCCAGGCGGTGCGCATCACGCCCACGGTCGGGTCCTGTTCCTGCAGCAAAACGCCGTTCTGCTGCCAGAAGTCCACCAGGCGCGGCCAAACGGCATCGGGCGGCGCAGCGATCGACAGCCAACGCTCGTCGCCGTCGCGCTCGACCCGGATGCCCTGGACCTCCGGCAGCACATCACTGGGCGCACCGCTGCCGGCGGTACCCGCCTGACGCTGCTGGAGCAAGAAATCCTGGTAGCTGGCGCTGGCGCCGCCGACCTCGGGAATGGCCATGCGGTCCCCCAGCGCGCCGGCGGTCAGATCAGGAGGCACCTCCAGGTTGCGCTCGGCCTGCTTCTCGCGTTTGTACTGCGCGGTCTGGTCGGGCAGCAGGCTGTCGGTATTGACGCTGCAGCCTGCCAGCAGGGCTACCAGGCAGCTCATGAAGGAAAGGCGCAGCTTGATTGGGCTCATGTCGTCAGATCCTGGCCGGGGCGGGCCCACGGCGCGAATGGCGGAAGGTCAACGCAGGGCACCGGCTTGGCGCAATGCGGCACGCACCGGCTCCTGGGCCGCTGCCGAAAGCCAGGTCAGGGGCAGCCGGATGCCCCGTCCTATCAGCCCCATTTCGGCCAGGGCCCATTTCACGGGTATGGGATTGGCTTCGACGAAGAGCTTGTCATGCAACCCGGCCAGGGCGGCGTCGATGGCCTCGGCCGCGGTGCGCTCGCCGGCCAGCGCGGCCGCGCACATCCGGTGCATGGCGCCCGGCGCCACGTTGGCGGTGACCGAGATCACGCCCTGGCCGCCGAGCAACATAAACTCGAGGGCGGTCGCATCGTCACCGCTGTACAAGGCGAAATCGGGGCCAGTAAGCTGGCGCATGCGCCGCACCCGAGACAGGTCGCCGGTCGCCTCCTTGACGCCGACGATGTTGGGGATCTCCGCCAGTCGACCGACCGTCTCGGGCCGCATGTCGCAGGCCGTGCGCCCCGGCACGTTGTAGAGAATCTGCGGTATCTCCACCGCCTCGGCCACCGCCTTGTGATGCTGGTACAGCCCCTCCTGGGTGGGCTTGTTGTAGTACGGGGTGACCAGCAGGCAGGCATCGGCACCCGCCGCGCGGGCACAGCGGGTGAGCCGGACCGCCTCGGTGGTGGAATTGGCCCCGGTTCCGGCGATTACGGGCACCCGGCCCGCGGCGTATTCCACGGTTAGCCGAATGACCTGGCAGTGCTCATCTTCGTCGAGCGTTGCCGATTCGCCGGTGGTACCGACGGCCACAATGCCGTCAGTGCCCTGCGCGACATGCCAGTCCACCAGCCGGCGCAGCGCCGCCTGATCGACGCTGCCGTCGTCGAGCATGGGCGTCACGAGCGCGACGAGACTGCCGTGGTACATTCGCGGACTCCCACTGGGATTCAAACGGTGAATTCTATCTTGCGCCTTTTTTGACTGACAAGGCGAGGAACCGGGCAATGCGATATTGATGCCCCCATCGAATCCCCGAGGTTGCCCAGCCGGGCCGGCTCTGGGTAGATACGCCGCCATCCGCAGGACCATTCAGGGGTAGACATGAGCGACAACGGTGACAGTCTCCGCGAAATCCGCATCAATCCCATCGTTCCCACCGAATCGGTGCTGGTGGCGACCGCGCGCGGCATGCGCCCGAAAACGGCCGAGGACAAGGTGCAGCGCGACACCCGCGCGCGGGTCGAGACCTGTCCCTTTTGCCGCGGCAACGAGCACCGCACACCACCCGAGATCCTGGCCTACCCCGATGCCACGGACTGGGACATCCGCATCGTCCCCAACCTGTACCCGGTGCTGGGCGACGACCGCTCGCAGGCCAACGTCGCCTTCGGGCTGCAACAGGTGATCGACGGCTACGGCCGGCATGAAGTAGTCATCGACCACCCCAGCCACGGCATCGCCGTCCAGGAGATGAGCCACCAGCACCTGGCCAAGCTGTTCGCCGTCTACCAGCAGCGCATGGGCGAGCTTTACAACTCGGACCGGCGTCTCAAGTACGTGTTGGTGTTCAAGAATTTCGGTCCGGCGGCAGGGGCCAGCATCGCCCACACGCACAGCCAGATCATCGCCACCCCGGTGGTACCGGAAAACGTCCAGAACGAGGTGCACCACTCGCGCGCGCACTACCGCAAATACGGCCAATGCGTGTTCTGCTCGCTGATCGACGAGGCGCTGACCTTCGAGGCAACCATCTACGACCGCGAAACCGGCGCGGTGCGCCGCAAGATCAACGTCGGCCAGTATGTGGTGGAACGCAGCGCGCGCTTCGTCGCCATCAAGCCCTTTGCCAGCCGCTTCGAGTGGGAAATCCACATCCTGCCGCTAACGCACCAGGCGGACTTCCTCAAGGCCAGCCGCGAGGACTTGGCGGATTTCGCCCGGGTGCTCCAGCGCACCATGGCCCGCCTGGAGCAGGTGGTGGGCGGCGTACAGTACAACTTCTTTCTGCACTCCAAGCCGCATGGCGACGAGTTCGAAGGCTGCGAGGACAGCTACCACTGGCACCTGGAGATCTGTCCGCGCACCAGCATCCCGACCGGTTTCGAGCTCGGCTCGGGGCTGTTCGTGAGCACGGTGAGTCCCGAAGCGGCCGCCGCGCAGCTGCGCGCCGTGGAACTGGACCCGGTGTGAGGCGACCTCACTGCAGCGGGGAAGACAATCGCGCCGCCGGCGCATTACACTCGGAAGCATCGTCGTAAGCCATGAGCCATCGTTCCCAGATGCCCACCAAGAACAATTTCCTGGTCATGTCCGCCTTGGGCAAGGACCGCCCGGGAATCGTCGATCAGTTGTCGAAGGCCATCTTCGAACTGGACTGCAACATCGCCGACAGCCGCATGACCGTCCTCGGCGGCGAGTTTGCAATCCTGATCCTGGTCGAGGGGCCCTGGAACAAACTGGCCAAGCTGGAAGGCCAGATCGCGGATCTGCAGGCGGACCTCGGCCTGACCGTCATCACCAAGCGCACCGAGGAGCGGCGCGCCGAGGCCAACCTG
Organism: Gammaproteobacteria bacterium; assembly: GCA_041307205.1. GTDB lineage: Bacteria > Pseudomonadota > Gammaproteobacteria > Chromatiales > Chromatiaceae > JARRQB01. Next base: position 4,947 of record JBFZDU010000122.1, read on the forward strand.
CTGCCCTACGCGGTGGACGTGGTCGCCTTGGACCATCCCGGCATAGTGCACAACCTGGCCAGTTTCTTTTCGCAGCGCGGCATCAATATCGAGGATATGACCAGTGGCAGCTACGCCGCCGCGCACACTGGCACACCGATGTTTTCGGTCCACATGAGCGTGGGCATACCGGCCAAGATCCATATCGCGGCGTTGCGCGATGAATTCATGGACTTCTGCGATGCCATGAACCTCGACGCCGTACTCGAACCCATCAAAGGCTGACCTCGCACCAACAGGAGTCCGCATGCCCCAGGCCGTCGTCGGCACCCCGGTTCCGGACCTGCAGTTGCAGCTCACGGGCGGGCGGACCGTCCAGTTGTCGGACTACCGCGGCAAAGCGCTGGTGCTGTACTTCTATCCCAAGGCCAGCACTCCCGGCTGCACCCAGGAAGGCCTGGATTTCAGCGCGGCCAGCGCCCGCTTCCGGCGCCACTCGGCCGTGATTCTCGGCGCCTCGCGCGACAGCCTCAAGGCCCAGGAAAACTTCAAGGCCAAGCAAGGCTTTCCCTTCGATCTGGTCGCCGACGCCGACCAACAACTGTGCCAGCTGTTCGACGTAATCAAGCTGAAGAACCTGTACGGCAAGCAGGTGCGCGGCATCGAGCGCAGTACCTTTGTGATCGATGCCGCTGGGGTGCTGCGCCGGGAGTGGCGCGGGGTCAAGGTCAAGGGCCATGTCGAGGAAGTCCTTGAAGCGGTCAAGGCTTTGACCAAACCCGTTTGAACACCGCCCCGGAGTCCCACTCGATGATCAAACGCCAGCACCAGGGCAAGCGCCTGTTCGTGATCGACACCAACGTCCTGATGCACGACCCCACGGCCATCTTCCGTTTCGCCGAACACGATATCTATCTGCCGATGGTCGTGTTGGAGGAACTTGACCATGGCAAGAAGGGCATGTCGGAAGTGGCGCGCAACGTACGCCAGGTCAGTCGCTTCCTCGACGATTTGATGGCCAACGCCAGCAAGCAGCAGATCGACAGCGGCCTGCCCCTGCCCTGCATCGGCAAGCGCAGTGAAGCGGGTGAATGCGGTCGGCTGTTCTTCCAGACGCACCACATCCCGGGCCTGCTGCCCGAATCGCTGCCCGGCAACACGCCCGACAACAACATCCTGGGCACGGCACTCGCGTTGCAGGAGGACCACCCCAAGCGCGACGTCATCTTGGTCTCCAAGGATATCAACCTGCGCATCAAGGCCGCGGTGGTCGGGATTCGCGCCGAGGACTATCACAACGACCAGGTCCTGGACGATGTGAGCCTGCTGTACAGCGGCGAAACCGCCCTAGCTGACGCATTCTGGGATCGCCACAGCAGGGACGTCGAATCCTGGCAGGAACAGGGGCGCACCTTCTATCGGGTCAGCGGCCCGGACACGGGGGACTGGTACCCCAATCAGTGCCTGTACCTGGCGGGCGAGACCCCGTTCGAGGCCATCGTCCGCCGCAAAGAGGGCGCCGACGCCATCATCGAACTGGTCAATGACTATCGTTCACCCAAGCACGCCGTCTGGGGCATCAGTGCCCGCAACCGCGAACAGAATTTCGCCTTCAACCTGTTGATGGATCCCGAACTGGACTTTGTCTCGCTGCTCGGCACGGCCGGCACGGGCAAGACCCTGCTCGCGCTGGCCGCCGGCCTGTCGCAGGTGCTGGACCACAACCGCTACCGCGAGATCATCATGACGCGGGTCACAGTGCCGGTCGGTGAGGATATCGGCTTCCTGCCCGGCACCGAAGAGGAAAAGATGACCCCCTGGATGGGTGCCCTGATGGACAACCTGGAGGTGCTCACCCAGACCGAGGGCGGCGACTGGGGGCGCGCCGCTACCGAAGATCTGCTGCGCTCGCGCATCCGCATCCACTCGCTGAACTTCATGCGCGGGCGCACCTTTCTGAACAAGTTCATCATCCTCGACGAGGCCCAGAACCTGACCGCCAAGCAGATGAAGACCCTGATCACCCGCGCCGGCCCGGGCACCAAGATCATCTGCCTGGGCAACGTGGCGCAGATCGACACACCGTATCTCACCGAGACCACCTCCGGCCTGACCTATGTGGTGGACCGGTTCAAGGACTGGGCACACGGCGGCCACATCACGCTGTTGCGCGGCGAGCGTTCGCGGCTGGCCGACTTTGCCTCGGAGACGCTGTAACTCAGCTAAGCGGCGGATCTGCGGTCGTTGATCGGGGCCGGCCGCAGTCCCCTGATCAAACCCTGACCTGGGGCGGAAGCCACCCCTATGGGGCCGCGGTCTCCTGGGCCACGATGGGCTCGATCGCCGCTATGGCCCGGCCGAGGGCCTCGCGCAGTTCCGGCAGGGCGGACACGGCAGCGGTGCGCCGCGCCTCGCGCGCGTCCTGCTCGATCTCTCTGGCGAGCGCCGACACCTGCATGGCCCCGACATTGGCGCTGCTGGATTTGAGCGAATGGGCCGGCCTGACCATGGCCTCGATATCGCCGGCGCGGGCCGCCGCTTCGATCCGCTCGACCTGGGATGGCGCCTGCTGCGCATAGCTGCGAAGCAGCTGGGCAAACTCGTCTTCCATCACCTCGCGCAGGTCTTCGAGTACCTGCTGATCCAAAACCGCGTCGCCGGCGGTCGCAGCACGCGGCGGCGCGCTCGCCGCCGCCGGCTCAGCCACTGCCACTGGCGAAGCCACAGGGTCCGGCTCCGCAATCGGGATCGGCGCCGCCGGCAGACTCGCTGCGCTTGCCGCAAGCTCGGGGGGCGACGCGGTCGGCAGCTCGAATGCCGCCAATTCCGCGGGGTCCAGTTCAAACCCGGTCAAACCAGGTTCCGTACCCTGGTCCGGCACCGGACCCGGCGCTGCGGCCAGGGTGGCAGGCTGCCCCTGTGGCTGTAACGGCAAGGTACCGGCACCCAGCCAGCGCGCGAGCGTGGCCTTCAGCACGGCCATGTCCAGGGGCTTGGCCAGGTAATCATCCATACCGACCGCCAGGCACATCTCGCGGTCCCCCTGCATGGCGTTGGCGGTCATGGCGATGATCGGCACGTGGTCGATGCGGCCTGCAGCTTCCAGTTCCCGGATGCGCACGGTCGCCTGGCAGCCATCCATCACCGGCATCTGCACATCCATCAACACCAGGTCGAAGTTGGATGTTTCGAGCAAGGCGAGCGCCTCGCGACCATCCTGGGCGGACGCGCATTCGAGACCCAGGTGCTGCAGCAACTTGACCGCAACGGCGAGGTTGATGGCGTTGTCCTCGACCAGCAATACCCGGTGACGCATGCCGGCGGCCGACACCGGTGGTGGGAACGGCGCCAGCGTCAGCCGCGGCGGTTCATCGACCTCTGGCACGGCTCCAGCACCGCCAGGCCAGGCCCCGGCGGGTTCGACGTCGAGCACGCGGTACAACTGCCGTTTGAGTTGTTCGCCCTGGATGGGTGCGTCGATCACGGTCACCTTGGGATAGCTGAGCACGTCCGCCGCGCGGCCCTTGTCCGCGCTGCCGATCAGGAACTGCAGCCCCCGCAGGCGGCGTTCGGCGCGCGTTTCCCGCACCAGGGCCGTAACGCCCTGTTCCTGCCCCCTGGCGTCCGCCAGGACCAGCTCAAACGCCCAACTCTCACCCAGCATCGCGGTCGCCTTGAGCTTGCCGGTCGCCGCGATGACGCTCTCCGCCCGTTCCTCCAGCATGCCCCAATGCTGCAGCATGCCGCTGAGGCGGGCGCGCTCCACCGGATCCTTCACCAGGGTCAGGACGCGCACTCCTTCGAGGTCGCGCCGTTCCGGGGGGGCATCCTTCAGGGAACGCCGCAGCGGCACTTCGAACCAGAATGTGGAGCCCTCGCCGGCTACCGAATGGACGCCGATCTGGCCGCCCATCAACTCCACCAGGCGCTTGCAGATGACCAGCCCCAGACCGCTGCCACCGTGCTTGCGGGTGGTGGAAGCATCGGCCTGGGTGAAGGCCTGAAACAGCCGCTGCGCGGTCTCCGGCGACATCCCGGAGCCGGTATCTATGACGGCGAAGCGCAACACCACTTCCTTGCGTCCGAGGCGCAGGCGCTTTACCTCGACGCGCACGCTGCCCCGATCGGTGAACTTGACGGCATTGCTGACCAGGTTGGTCAGGACCTGGCGCAAGCGGATGGGGTCGCCGCGTACGGCCACCGGGGCCGCCTCGTCGATGCTCACACGCAACACCAAACTCTTGCGCTCGGCCGCACGGCGCATCAGGTCGGTGACCGACTCGACCAGTTCGTGCAGATTGATCTCGATGTTTTCGAGTTCGAGCTTGCCGGCCTCGACCTTGGCGAAATCCAGGACGTCATTGATCAGGCGCAGCAGATGCCGTGACGATTTGTAGGCGGTATCGACGTACTCACGCTGCTCGTCGCTCAACCGGGTGTCGCGCAACAGTTCGAGAATCGGCAGCACGCCATTGAGCGGCGTCCGGATCTCATGGCTCATGGTGGCCAGAAATTCCGTCTTGGCCCGCATCGCCCCCTCGGCGGCATCACGGGCCAGCGTCAGCTCGCGTTCCACGCTGTGGCGATGGTCAACTTCGAAGCTGGCGCGCTGCTCGGCGTTTGCGAGTTCGCCCTGCACCCGCCGCAGTTCTGCGTGGGCCTGGCCCAGGCCTGCCGCCAACCGTGCCGCCCAGCGCGACAGCCAGCCGCCCGCCGACAGCAGCGCCAATGCCGCGACCCCCCCCCCGACCACGGCAAGCCAGCGCCAGTCGGCCGGATCGGGCGACGGCGCGCCGAGCGCGAACCAAGCCGCCACGGCGAACGTGAGCAAGGCCGCGGCCGCGGCCGGCAGGCAATGCACGGCGGCACCAAGCGTGACCGCCACCCCCACGCCGACGGCCAGCAAGCCCCCGCTGGCCGGCCATTGCGGCCAGCCTCCGGCAAGGCGTGCGAAGAGCGCCGCCCAGATCACCACGACCAGGAACAGCACCGCCGTGAACGCCGTCAGCAAGCGCAGCTGCCCCCAGCGCGTCAGCGCCACCGGTCGGACCATGATCCGTGCGACCACGCCGACCAGGCCCAGGGCCACCAGCAACACACCGAGGCTGGCCGCCGCTCGATCCTGCGGGGCACCGGCGGCCAGAGCCGCACCGCAAGCGAGCGGCAGCGTCAGCCCGCCGGCCAGGCCGCTGGCGCGGAACAGGGCCCGCAGCCGCCACGCCGCCCACGCCGTCACACTGCCGCGCGCGTTGCGGCGCTCGGCCGAGTCGTTGGTTTCGGATGCCTTATCCATATCGGTCCAGCCTTAAGTCCTTGATATGTGTCGCAACCTGCTCGCTGCGTATACTATGGCAGCATTACCCTGCCGCGACGGCAACAAACAGCGTGCGAACGGCATTTTCATCGTTCGCGCGCCAACAAAGCCAGGGTCGGCAGATGCAACGCTTTCCTTCTTGCCTGCAGAGGCAGTCGAACGAGTTTATGTCTACAGGCCCCGACAACGCAGGATCACAGGCGGCGGACGGCAAAGCGGCCTTTCTCGACCACCTTGAACAGCGCCTTGCTGCCATCGAAGAGAATTGGGGAACCCTGCGCGGCGGTCGCTGGGACCCCGAGCGGCTGCTGGCGCTGTACGCACGGATCCGGGAACTGGGCAACGCGGCCGGCAATTTCGGCTTGGGTCAGCTGGGCGAAGCCCTGTTCTCGGCCGAGGTCTATCTGAGTTCGTTCGTTGAATCCGCGGCGCAACCTTCGTTGCGTCAGGAAGAAGAGATTGACGGGCTGGTCCGGGGGGTCCATGCGGCCGCGGCCGACCTCGCCCCCACCGCGACCGACTTGGCGCTCAAGCCCGCGCAAGCCCAGGTCATCTATCTGTTCGGGTCGCGCACCGGACCCTGGCCGCAACTGATCGCCGCGCTAGAGGCACAGCCGTGCGAGACCTGCAACTTCGCCCGGCCGCGGGACCTGCTGGGCGCGCTGGCGGAACGGTTGCCGCAGGCCATAGTCGCGGACGCCAGCCAGTTGGACCAGTTGGCGCCTTTGACCGCCGAGCTGGTGCGCCTGCACAGCCAGCTGGCCATCCAGATACCCCTTGTGTTCATCAGCGCCTCGACCGACCTGCAGGTGCGGGTCGAGGCCATGCGCGCCGGCGGCACAGCCTATTTTGTCGCGCCATTCGACGCGGCCGCGGTCGCGGACCAAATCCTCCGCTTGGCCGATCCGAAGCAGTACGAGCCCTACCGGGTGATGGTAGTGGAAGACGATCCGACGCAAATGGAGTTCGCGGCCGCCATACTGCGCAGGGCCGGCATGGTCGTGATGGGGGTAACCGAGCCACTGCGGGTAATGGATAGTCTCGAGGATTTCCGGCCGGACCTGATTCTCATGGACATCTATATGCCGGATATCAACGGCATGGAACTGACTAGCATCATCCGCGACCATAACGAATTCGTCGTCACGCCCATCGTGTTCCTGTCTGGCGAGCAGAACGCCGACAAGCAACTGGATGCCCTGACGGTCGGCGGGGACGACTTCATCGCCAAGCCGATTCGCCCCAAGCACCTGCTGGACGTCGTCAAGCACCGGATCATGCGCTCGCGCAATCTGCAGCGAGTCACCCACCTGGACCGCAAGCAGGACCGCGTGACCGGTCTGTTCAGCCGCCGGCACTTCCTGGACCGGGTAGCCACGGCACTCGAATCGGGCAGCGCACACAAGGCACCCGGCGCGGTGCTTTACCTGCTCCCCGACCAAGCCGACAGGGTCAGTGCGCAACAAGGCCTGGGAGCGGCCGACACCTTGCTCGCGGTTCTGGGCGAGCGGGTCAGAGCGGTGCTGGAGCCTCAAGACCTTGCCTGCCGTATGGACGATCACGGCATCGCCGTGCTCGCGCACCGCGCCAGCAGCGAGGGGCTGCAGGCGCTCGCGGAGCGGCTGCGTGCGACGATCGCGGACCCGCCTTTCGACCTCGGCGGCGCGGCCGTGCAGGTCACCGCCAGTATCGGTCTGTGCCCGATCGACGCCACGTCCGACGATGCCGCCGGGCTGGCAGCACGGGCCGAGCGCGCTTGTCACCAGGTGCACGAGGCGGGGGGAAACGACGCGCAATGGTTCAAGGCCGAACCGGCAGCGCCGGCCAAACCGGCGCAAGGTGACCCGATCGCCGAGTTGCTCCGCGATGCCCTGGCCCATGACGGTTTGGTCCTGCACTACCAACCCCTGTTGGACCTGCAGGCCCGGGGCACGGAGAGCTACGAGCTGCTGCTGCGCCTGCCGCTGCCAAACGGCGACCTGCTCGGCGAACGCGACCTGCGCGGTCCCGGCGCGACCGCAGGCCTACTGCGCGACATGGACCGCTGGCTGGCCGGCCGCGCCCTGCAGTTGTTGAAAGAACGGCGCGAGGCCGGGCGGGAAAGCAATCTTTTCATCCGCCAGTCGATTGCTACCGCCACCGGCCCCGAGCACGCCGGCTGGCTGGCGCAGCAGTTACGCGCCTGCCACATGGTCGGCACCGGGCTGGTGCTGGACTATCGCCTGTCCGACCTGTCCAGCGATCTCAAGGCGGTGGCGCACAACCTGGCCGCACTGCGCGAGCTTGGCGCCGACGTCTGCATTTCCCATTTCCCGGAAAAGCCAGCGGCCTTCAAGGTCCTGCGGTTTCTCAAGGCCGGTTACATCGCGGTGGCGCCACGCCTGCTCAAGGCCGATCAGGCAACCATAGCTTCGGTCGTACGCCAGGCCCACGAACTCCAGGCTAAGGTGATAGTGGCCAACATCGATGATCCGCGTAGCGTCGACCTGCACTGGTCCTCGGGCGCCGACTTCCTGCAGGGCAATTTCATCCAGCGACCACTGGACCATATGGACTACGACTTCTACCAGATCGTGGTCTGAGGCCCGGCGATGCTGAACGCACCACAGGCGGCGCACTTGGCGGCGGTTTTCGGCGGCTTGAGCCGCAGCCCGCAGCTGTGGCCGCGGCTGCTTGGCGCGGGCACCCCGATCACGGTTGCGGCGGGTCAGCACATCTGTTCGGAGCGCGACGCCTGCCATCACCTCGCCCTGATACTGTCGGGCACGGCCCGCGTGTACAAACTGGCGGAGTCGGGTCGGGAAATCACGCTGTACCGGGTCGAGGCCGGGGAGTGCTGCATCCTCACCGCCTCCTGCATCCTGAGCGGCCAGCCCTTCCCCGCCTTCGCCGTCAGCGAAACCCCCATCGCCGCGGTATTGCTGCCCGCGGCCCAGGTGGCGAGCTGGATGGAGACCCAGCCCGCGTGGCGCGATTACATCTGGAGCCTGCTGGCCGCACGTCTGGCCGACGTGATCACCCTGGTCGAAGAAGTCGCATTCCGGCGCCTGGACCAACGCCTGGCTGAGTACCTGCTCGGTAAGACCGAACCGGACCAGGAGTTGCACGCTACCCACCAGCAGGTCGCGACCGACCTTGGGACCTCCCGAGAAGTGGTCAGTCGCATCCTCAAAGACTTCGAGGCGCGCGGCTGGGTAAGCCTGGGTCGGGGCATTATCGGCATTCACGATCGACCGGCATTGCAGTCGGTCGGCGCATAGCAGCCATGCCTAACCGGGTTTGAATTGGGTGATTGTGACGCGGCCGTGGATTGCCGACGTCGCCGCAAGGCCAGTAACCAGCAGTAGTTTCCCGGCCGGAACGGCGCACTACGGGACTGTGCCCAGCCGGCCCTGGGCCACCGATTGGGGTGCCTGGCGCCCGCCGTGTGATTTAGTCACCGACTTTCCCCGACGTCGGCTCTACACTGTGCGCTGTTGCCTATCCACAATTCAATTCGGGAGTATCGCTATGGGTAAAAACGTTGGTGGCATAGATCGCATCCTGCGCGCCGTGGTTGGTCTGGGCTTGATCGGCTGGGGCGCGGCAACCCAGAACTGGTGGGGCGCCGTCGGCATAATCCCCCTGTTCACCGCCGCCATCGGCTGGTGCCCCGTGTACCTGCCGCTGGGTATCAAGACCACCAAGAGCTGACCCCGGCCGGCAGCGGTCGAAATCCAGAGGCGCCCCGCGGGGCGCCTCTGCATTACGGCGCGGCGACGCCGGATTCACTCCGAACTGGCCGCGGCAAGATCCTCTTGGCTCGGCCATGCACAAACCACCGCATTGACCAGGGTGGCCAGGGGAATGGCGAAGAACACCCCCCAAAAACCCCACAGGCCGCCGAACACCAGGATGGCAACGATGATCGCGACCGGGTGCAGATTGACGACCTCGGAAAACAGCAGCGGCACCAGAACGTTGCCGTCGAGTGCCTGAATCAGCAGGTAAGCCACAGCCAACCAGACGAAGTCCGGCCCCCAGCCCCACTGGAACCAGGCGACCAGTAGCACGGGAAAGGTGACCACCGTCGCACCGACATAAGGGACGATCACCGACAGGCCCACCAGGACCGCCAGCAACATGGCGTACTGCAGGCCGAGCAGGGTGAAGGCCATGAAGCTGGCGAACCAAATGATGAGGATCTCCCAGAACTTACCCCGCACATAATTGGCGATCTGCCGGTCGACATCCAGCCAAACCCGGTTGGCGAAGCGGCGGTCGCGTGGCAGGAACTGGGTGAACCAGTCGACGATCGCGTGTTTGTCCTTGAGGAAGAAAAACACCAGCAGCGGCATCAGGATCAGATACACCAGGATGGTGATCACGCCAACCACCGAGGCCAGGGAAATGGACAACACCTGCTGCCCAAAGGTGACGATCTCGCGCCGGATGGCATCGAGAATCTGTTGTACCTGTTCGGCCGACACCATCTCGGGATAGCTTTCCGGCAGGCCCATCAGCGCCTGCTGCCCCGCCGCTATCATTACCGGCAGTTGCCCAACCAGATCCGTGACCTGGCGTGACAACAAGGGCATCAGGCCGAAGATCACCAAGGTGACGAACACCAGGAACAGCAGGAACACCAGAATGACCGCCACCAGCCGCGGCAGGCGGCGCCGTTGCGCCATACCGACCAGACCTTCGAGCAGATAGGCAATGACCACGCTGGCCAGCACCGGCGCCAGCATATGGCCCATGGTCAGGATTATCGCCAGCCCACCCCCGAGCACCACCACCAGGAACACCACCTGGGGATCGGAGAAGCTGCGTTTGAACCAGTCGGTTATCAGGCGCATGGGCGGGATATATCAGTCGTTTCAGTCTTGCAGCAAGCGCTGATAGGCCTGCTGAAACAAGCGTTCAAGTTCGTCGATGACCTCCGCGGCCGCCTTACCGTGCATCACGTGCGCGCCCATCAAGGCCGAGGCCTGGTGCAATACGGCCCCCTTGTCCAGCATGTGATAGGTTTCGGACAGGCGCCGCATGGCGGCCACCACGGACTCGCGTTCCGGCCGGGGCAGTTCCTTCGGTGCCGGGATTGCCGCCGGGGGTTGCTCGGGCGATGCCACATCGGCACGCGCCCGCAAGAATTCAGCCAAGGCGAGCAGGGTCGCGCGGTCCGGCTGATCGAGTTCCCCGTACAAGGTCAGTAGACGCTGGGCGTGGGCGTCTTGCGGCCGTTTCCTGGTCAACATATCAATGGACCTGGTCAGGCGTCGGATGCTCCTTACAGTAGTTGCGGGCGAACTCCAGCAACTCCTCCATGACCGTGACGCGAAACTTCTGCTTCTGGTGCACGAACGAGAACGGCCGCTCCAGCGGCGGGTCCAGGTCGATCGCTACCAGGGTACCGAGTCGCAACTCCTTCTGAATGGTTGCTCTGGACACGACCGAGATCCCCATCCCCGCCTCCACCGCTCCCTTTACCGACTCGGGGCTGCCCAGTTCCATGGCCACCCTCAGCCCGGCAGCGCAATTGTCCGATCGGCCCATGTACTCGTTGATCACCTCACGGGTACCCGAGCCCTCTTCGCGGCAAATG
>JBFZDU010000123.1:0-3656 GCA_041307205.1 Gammaproteobacteria bacterium
CGTGCCGACCAACGTCATCTCGATCACCGACGGCCAGATCTTCCTCGAATCGGACCTGTTCAACGCGGGGATCCGGCCGGCCATCAACGCCGGCCTGTCGGTGTCGCGCGTCGGTGGTGCCGCCCAGACCAAGATCATCAAGAAACTCGGCGGCGGCATCCGCCTGGCGCTGGCCCAGTTCCGCGAACTGGCGGCGTTCTCGCAGTTTGCCTCCGACCTGGACGAGTCCACCCGCAAGCAACTCGAACGCGGGCGGCGGGTTACCGAGTTGATGAAGCAGGCGCAGTACGCGCCGCTGTCGGTGGCCGAAATGGCGGTCTCGCTGTTTGCCGCCAATGAAGGCTACCTGGACGACGTCGATCTGAAAAAGATCGTCGACTTCGAATCCGCGCTGCATGCCTATCTGCGTTCCAGCAAGAGCGACTTGCTGGACCAGGTCAACACCAAGCCGGACTGGAACGACGAGGTCGAGAAGACCTTCCATGAAGCCCTGAAAGACTTCAAGGCGAACAACACTTGGTAAACCGCCGCCAGCGCCCTGCAGTCCGCCGCCAGCGATGCTGGCCGGCTGGCGACTGGGGGCGGCTGGGGGCCCAGCGAACGACAGTGAGCTAATACATGGCCGGCGCGAAAGAAATCCGCACCAAGATCGCCTCGATCAAAAGCACGCAGAAGATCACCAAGGCGATGGAAATGGTTGCCGCATCCAAGATGCGCAAGGCGCAGGATCGCATGCAGTCGTCGCGCCCCTATGCCGACAAGATGTACGCGGTGATCGGACATGTGGCGCACGCCAACCCCGAGTATCGGCACCCCTACCTGGTGAGCCGCGAGGTCAAGCGGGTCGGCTACATCATAGTGTCGACGGACCGCGGCCTGTGCGGCGGCCTCAACAGCAACCTGTTCCGCAAGCTGGTGGCCGACATCCGCACCCTTAAGGCCGAGGGCAAGGACGTGGAGTTCTGCACCATCGGCGGCAAGGCCTTGGGCTTCTTCCGTCGGGTGGGCGGCCGGGTGTTGGCGCAGGTAACGCAACTGGGCGACATCCCGCACGTCGAGGACCTGATCGGCACGGTCAAGGTCATGCTCGACGCCTACGTGGCCGGCGAGATCGACGAGATCCGCATTGCCTACAACCGCTTCGTCAACACCATGACCCAGGGGCCGACGGTGCAGCAGTTGGTGCCGCTGCCCCCCGCGGACGAGGGCGAGCACCTCGGCCATCACTGGGACTATATCTACGAGCCCGACGCCAAGGACGTGCTCGACGACCTGCTGACGCGTTACATCGAATCGCTGGTATACCAGTCGGTGGTGGAGAACGGCGCCTGTGAACAGGCCGCGCGCATGGTCGCCATGAAGTCTGCGTCGGATAACGCCGGCAGCATCATCGACGAGCTGCAGCTCGTGTACAACAAGGCGCGCCAGGCCGCCATCACCCAGGAGATCTCCGAGATCGTGGGTGGGGCTGCGGCGCTGGCGTGACGGCCGCTCTCCCCGGCCCGCTCCCGCGGGGAGAGGGCGATCAGCGCCTGCGGCAGATTGTTACGAGCAAGAATTCGGAATCAAGAGGACTCGCAAATGAGCACGGGTAAAGTGGTCGTAATCATCGGTGCCGTGGTGGACGTACAGTTCCCCCGGGGCCAGATGCCCAAGGTCTACGACGCCTTGAAGATCGAGGCGGCGGGGTTGACCCTGGAAGTCCAGCAGCAGCTCGGCGACGGCGTCGCGCGCTGCATTGCCATGGGTTCGACCGACGGTCTGAAGCGCGGCGCCGACGTGGTGAATACCGGCGCGCCGATCTCCGTGCCGGTCGGCCAGGCGACCCTGGGCCGCATTATGGATGTGCTCGGGGAGCCGGTAGACGAGGCGGGTCCGGTCAACGCCGAGCAGCGCATGCCGATCCACCGCGTTGCCCCCAAGCTCGCAGACCAGGCGGCCAGCACCGAGGTGCTGGAGACCGGCATCAAGGTCATCGACCTGATCATGCCGATCCAGAAGGGTGGCAAGGTCGGCCTGTTCGGTGGTGCCGGCGTGGGCAAGACCGTCACCCTGATGGAATTGATCCGCAACATCGCGGTCGAACACTCCGGCTTCTCGGTGTTCGCCGGGGTGGGCGAGCGGACCCGCGAGGGCAACGACTTCTACCACGAGATGACCGAAGGCGGCGTACTCGACAAGGTGGCGCTGGTCTACGGCCAGATGAACGAACCGCCCGGCAACCGTCTGCGCGTTGCCCTGACCGGCCTGACCATGGCCGAGTATTTCCGTGACGAGGGCCGCGACGTATTGCTGTTCGTCGACAATATCTATCGTTACACCCTGGCCGGCACCGAGGTGTCCGCACTGCTCGGGCGCATGCCGTCGGCGGTGGGTTACCAGCCGACCCTGGCCGAGGAGATGGGCGTGCTGCAGGAGCGCATCACCTCCACCAAGACCGGTTCCATCACCTCTTTCCAAGCCGTGTACGTGCCGGCGGACGACCTCACCGACCCTTCGCCTGCCACCACCTTCGCCCACCTCGACGCCACCCTGGTGTTGTCGCGCCAGGTGGCGGAACTCGGGATCTACCCGGCGGTGGACCCGCTCGATTCCACCTCGCGTATCCTCGATCCGCACGTGGTCGGCCAGGAGCATTACGAGATTGCGCGCGGGGTGCAGGGCGTGCTGCAGCGCTACAAGGAGCTGAAGGACATCATTGCCATCCTGGGGATGGACGAGCTGTCCGAGGACGACAAACTGGTGGTGCAACGGGCGCGCAAGATCCAGCGCTTCCTGTCCCAGCCGTTCTTCGTTGCCGAGGTCTTCACCGGGGCACCGGGCAAATACGTTTCGCTCAAGGAGACGATCGCCAGCTTCAAGGCGATCCTGGCGGGCGAGTACGATCACCTGCCGGAGCAGGCCTTCTACATGTGCGGCGGTATCGAAGAGGTGGTCGCCAAGGCCGAGAAGGCGAAGGCCGCCTGAGCACCGTCTGAGGGCGCGCAAGCGCGGGAGCATCCATGAGCATGAAGGTACATGTCGACATCGTCAGCGCCGAGGGCCACCTGTTCTCCGGCCAGGGCGAGATGGTCTACGCCCCCGCCGTGATGGGCGAGATCGGCGTCGCGGCGCGCCACGCCCCGCTGGTCACCCGGCTCAAGCCTGGCGATGTGCGGGTCGATCCGGGCGAGGGGCGGGCGATGGAGCATTTTTACGTCTCCGGCGGCATGATCGAGGTGCAACCGTTCAAGATCACGGTGCTGGCCGACACCGGCATCCGCGCCACGGATCTCGACCAGGCGGCCGCCGAAGAGGCCCGGCGCCGCGCCGAGGATGCACTGGCCAACCAGACCTCGGAGATGGAGCTGGCCAAGGCCCAGGTGGAACTCGCCCAGGCGGTGGCCCAGCTGCGTGCCATCCAGCGCCTGCGCCAGACCAAGCGCTGATCGGGGCAAGGCCTTTGTTACAATCCAGGGCCCTGCCGGCCGCGCCGGTGGGGCCATTGTTTTTCCGGCGCCCGCGACGCGCGTTCGCTGGCAAGGTGAAGAATCATGAGTGAAAACCGAGTACAGCCGGGTAAGTATGTCTCGCTGACCTACAGCATCTGCGATGACCGCGGTGAGGTGCTGGAACAGTACGACCTGCCGGTCGGCTTCGTGTATGGCAGCGACACC
>JBFZDU010000124.1:0-6376 GCA_041307205.1 Gammaproteobacteria bacterium
GAGCGGGGGGCTGGTGGTCGGTGCTGTCGCCGCTGCTGATGACCTTCCTGCTGCTCAAGGTCTCCGGCGTGGCCCTGCTGGAGCAGGACATAGGCACCCGGCGCCCGGCTTATGGCGCTTACATTGCGCGCACCAATGCCTTCATCCCGGGCCCGCCGCGACAGGCGCGGGGCACCCCGACCGACCCGGAGCACGGCCGATGAAGCAGAGCAGCTTGCGCACCCTGACCCTGGCTACGGCCCTGGCCCTGCTGCCGGCGTCGGCCACGGCAACCAGCGCCCGGGTCGACGAACTACGGTTCCAGGTCCTGCTGGACGATCGCGCGATCGGCCACCACAGCTTCCGCATCCTCGACCAGGGTTCGGCGCAGCGGATCGAAAGCCTGGCAGAGTTCGACGTGCGGGTCCTGTTGGTGCCCCTGTACCGCTACCGGCACGAGAACATCGAGGTCTGGCGCGACGGCTGTCTCGAACAGATCAACTCCCAGACCGATGCCAACGGTCAAAGTTACCAGGTCGCCGGACACCGGCGCGGCGCGGTGTTCGAGCTCGGGACCCAGGGACAACAGCAGCCGCAGCGCCGCGAGATGGGCTGCATCATGAGCTTCGCCTATTGGAACCGCGCCTTCCTGGCACAGCCCCGCCTGCTCAATGCCCAGACCGGGGAGCTGGTGGCGGTGCAGGTCGAGCCACTGGGTCAGCAGATGCTGCAACTCGGCGGCGGCGAGATCGCGGCGGAGGCGTTCCGGGTGCAGGCGCCGGCGCAGGACATCGACATCCGGGTGTGGTACGCGCTCTCCGACGGCCGCTGGCTCGCCCTGGAGTCGCGGGTCGCAGGCGGCCGATTGCTCCGTTACCTGCCGGACGACAGCCGCATGGCCATGGCGACGGAGCCGCAGGCCGCGGCCGCGGACACCCCGGTGGCGCACTGAATATGCGTGCCCGGTTCGGACTGCCCGGCGCCCTGAGCCTGCTGCTGCTAGCCGGCTGCCAGTCGGTTCCCCGGGAACCGATCACGACAGTCGAGCGGCTGGACCTGGAGCGGTTCATGGGCGACTGGTACGTGATCGCCAACATCCCGACCTTTCTGGAGCGCGGCGCACACAACGCGGTCGAATCCTATCGGCTGGAACCCGACGGGCGCATCGCCACCCGCTTTCGCTTCCGCGCCGGCGACTTTGCAGGACCGCTGAAGGTCTACGAACCGACCGGCTTCGTCCAAGCCCCCGGCAACGCGGTGTGGGGCATGCAGTTCGTCTGGCCAATTCGTGCCGAGTACCGGGTACTGTTCGTCGACGCGGACTACCAGCGCACCGTGATCGGACGCTCGCAGCGCGATTATGTCTGGCTGATGGCGCGCACCCCGCAACTGCAGCCGCAAGCCTATGCGGAACTGGTCGAGGTGGTGGCCCGGGCCGGCTATGATCCGGGCCTGCTGCAGCTGGTGCCACAGCGTTGGCCGGAACCCGGTGGCACCGGTCCCTGAATCCCTTTAGACGTGACGACCTGCCGCTGACCGCGCCTCCAGGGCTGCGGCATCGACCGCACTGAGGCGGCGCCAGGGCAGCGGCACCAGCGCCGGCACGCGGCGGCGGTAATCGCGGTAAGCGTCACCGTAATAGGCGATCAGCTTGCGCTCTTCGAGCGCCGATCCGAGTACGAAATAGGCCGTGGCCAGCAGCGCCGTGAGCAGAAAAGGGGGCGGCATGTCGCGGGTCCAGATCAGCACCAGGCCCAGGCTGTACCAGGGATGGCGGACATGCCGGTGCAACGGCGAGATGCGCAGCCGTTCCTGGTCCTCGACCCGCCGCTCCCGCTCCCGCCACTGCCGCAGCCCGAGGAACTCCCGGGTGTCATAGAGCCGCAGCGAGTAGGCGAACACGCCCAGGGCGGCAACTGCCAGTCCGTTGGCCAACCAGGCCCAGGGGCCAGACCAGGCCCACAGCGGCGCGCCCGGCAGGGCAAAGCTGAGGTACAGCGGCGGCAGCACCAACAGCACCGCCAGGACGTTGAACCCGATCCGGTAGTAAGGCATGAGCCCGGGCCAGCGCCGCGCCACCTGACGCTTCACCGGTAGGGCGGCCAGGACCGAATGCAGCGCGAAGTACCCCAGCCACCACGCGCCGAGGACCGCCAGCTCACTCATCCGCGGGCGCCGCGGGACCCATCAGCCCGGCGATGCGCTGCACATACTCGCGGGTCTGGCCGGGAGCGTGCGGCGCCACCTGCTCCCAGGTCCTGGGCGCTCCCAGGTCGCCGGCGGCCCGTTCATAGGCCCGCAGCACCCCGCCCAGCCCGGCGTTGTAGCTGGCGAAGGCGAAGTACAGCCGCTCTCCGGTAGACACTGATTTTTTTTTCCATTTGCGGTACAGCTGTCGGTCGTAATAGATCCCCGCGGCGATATTCCAGCGTGGATCGCTGACGTTCACCAGGTGCGGATTGTCGCGGCGGATCTCGGCAAAGGTCGACGGCAGGATCTGCATCACCCCCACGGCCCCGGCGGCACTCTTGGCGGTCGGGTTCAGGCCCGACTCGGCGATCCCCTGGGCCTTGAACCACCGCCAATCCACATGCGGGCCAAAATAGTGCTTGGAGTATTTGCGAAACAGGCGATCGTAATCGTCGGGCCAGCGCTGGTCCTCGACCTGCCGCGGCACGCTGGCCAAGGCGAGCGCCGGCAGCACCAGCAGCACGAGCCAGCGGGCGAACCCGCCCGGCATCAGTTCAGACCCAGGCCGATCACCAGGCCCAGCGCAGTGCCAATACCGATAAACATCCCCATGATCATCTGGCCCACTGCCACGTTTCCCTGGCGCAGTTGATCCGGAATGCTGAAGTTCACGATATGGCTGAACACCTTGCAGCCCAGCCACATGAACAGCAGGGTGAGCAGCCCGCCCATGCAGGCGTACAGGATGTTGAGGAAGACGGGATCGATCGAATCGGTCATGCGTGCTCCAGGCCTCGGGGCAAGTGGGTTATTGTTCGCGGGCGTCGTAATGTCTGAGCATAGGAAGCGGAGCGCCGCGGCTCAAGCGCCCGCTACTGATTCAGAATCCGCGTTCGGTCTTGATACGGTCGTAAGCCTGCTTGATCTCATGGGTTTTTTGCGCCGCGAGCTTCATCATCTCCTCCGGCAGTCCCTTTGCCACCAATTTGTCCGGGTGGTGCTGGGAGAGCAGTCGGCGGTAGGCCTTCTTGACCTCGGCATCGGCGCTCGCGGACGTCACGCCCAGCACTGCATAAGCATCATCGAGGGTCGGTCCGGGCTGCCTGCCACGGCCTCGGGCGTCAGCACCGGCGGCGCCGGCCCCGGCGAAATGCCGTTCGGCCTCGACCATGCGTTGCAGGCGCCGATAGTCCAGTTCGGAAAAGCCCAGCCGCGTGCATACCAGCTGCAGCAGGCGGTCCTCCGCGCTGTCCATGCGCCCGTCGGCATAGGCCGCCTGCAGCTGGATCTCCACGAACATGCGGATCAGGGTGCTGCGCCCGTGACACTCGGCGCGGAACTGTTCTATGACCGCGTCGAGCGGGAAAGCCGCCGCCTTGCCTTCGTTGAACAGCCGCATCGCGGCGCGGCGCAGCTCGGGGCTCAGATCCATCTCGGCCATCACCGCCTCGGCCAGGCGGATCTCGTCCGGCGACACCCGGCCGTCGGCCTTGGCCAGGTGCCCCATGACCGAAAAGGTCGCGGTAAAAAAGGCCGTCTGCACCCGCTCGCGGTCGCCCGGCTCCCAGCCGGCCGGCTGATCGGGAATCCCCTTCAGACCCTTGTCGAAACCATGCCCCAGGGCCGCCCCCAGGATGGCACCCAGCGGCCCGCCGAGCATGAAGCCGAAGGCGCCGCCGACGATCTTGCCCCACCAACTCATGTGTGCTCCGCAATCCCAGGCAAAGTTGGCATTCTAGCCGCAGTCGCGCCGGTCACTTGCCATCGATGTACTCCTCGTCGCGAAACGACCCCACCCAGTGCGGTCGGTATCCCACCAGGACGGACATGGTCCAACCGTTGAGCACGGCCTCCGGGAAAAACATCAGCGGCAGGAACGGCAGGTAGGTCTCCTGCAACCGCCCGAGCGTATAGGCACCGGTCGCCAGCAACAGCCCGGTGGTGGCCAGCCCCATCAGCAGCGCGATCAGGCCCGCTGCCAGGAAGGCGTTGACGAACACGTAGATGAAGTAATGCTTGGGCAGCCAGGCTCGCACCAGCCCCAGCACGACCTGGGTCAGGCTGGCCGGCAACAGCACTTCGAGCAGCGCCGACGGGATGAACCCGGCCCAGTCGTTCAACCCCGCCAGGGTGATACCGAGCAGGCCCAGGCAGCCCCCGAGCAGCGCCAGCGACCAGCCGAACATCAGGGTCAGCGAAACCATGCCCGACAGATGCCAAGTGAATCCCGGTTGGACCTCGGTACGCAGCGACCACAGCACCATCAGGAAGACGCAGGCACCGAGAAACACATGCAACTGATCCCGATCGGCCAGGCGCCGCCAGTCGGCCCAACGCAGCGCGAGCCACAGTGGCGGACCCAGCAGGGCGCCGAGTCCAACCAGCCAAGCCGTGGTGAATAAACTGCCCGACAATTCCATTAGACTTCGACCCGACTTGCGAACCAGACGACGCCCCAGCGGCACGACAGGAGGCCCGCGGATGGAATACCGACCGCTTGGCAGCAGCGATATCCAGGTAAGCGCCATCTGCCTGGGCACCATGACTTTCGGCGAGCAGAACAGCGCGGCCGAGGCCCATGCCCAACTCGACCGCGCGCTCGCGGCCGGGGTGAACTTTCTGGACACCGCCGAGATGTACCCGGTTCCGCCCCGCGCCGAGAGCATGGGCCGCACCGAGGAGTTCATCGGCAGCTGGCTGGCGGCGCGCCGCTGCCGCGACCGGGTGGTGATCGCCACCAAGGTCGCGGGGCCCGGCCGCGACTGGCTGCCTTACATCCGCGGCGGCGGCAACCGGCTGGACCGGCGCAACATCCAGGCCGCGGCGGAGGCAAGCCTGCGGCGGCTGCGGACCGATGTCATTGACCTTTATCAGCTGCACTGGCCGGATCGCGAGACCAACTGCTTCGGCAAGCTGGGCTATGAGCACCCGGCACAGGAGCAGCCAACCCCCCTATTGACCACGCTGGAGGCGCTGGCCGAACTGGTGCGGGCGGGGAAGATCCGCCAGATCGGCGTATCCAACGAAACGCCCTGGGGGGTGATGGAATATTTGCGCCTGGCCGCTCAGCACGGACTGCCGCGCCTGGTCAGCATCCAGAACCCCTACAGCCTGTTGAACCGCAGCTTCGAGATCGGCCTGGCCGAGATCGCGCACCGCGAGCGGGTCGGCCTGCTCGCCTACTCACCGCTCGGCTTCGGAGTGCTGTCGGGCAAGTACCTCGATGACGCACGTCCGGCCGGCGCCCGCCTGACCCGGTTCGAGAACTACACCCGCTATTCCAATCCCCAGGCGGAAGCCGCGACCGCAGCCTACGTCGCGCTGGCCCGCGCACACGGGCTGGACCCGGCGCAGATGGCGCTGGCCTACGTGACCTCTCGCCCCTTCGTCGCCGCGACCATCATCGGCGCCACCAACCTGGAGCAGCTGGAAAACAACCTGGGGAGCACCGGGCTGCAGTTACCGGAGGCGGTGCTGGCGGGCATCGAGGCCATCCATGTCGAGCACCCCAATCCCAGCCCCTGACAGGCATGGAACCAGACCACCTCGTGGCCATGCAAGGGTCGCACCCGCGCGCCACCCCCAGGTCCGGGGGACCTGGGAGCGCGGCACCCAGCTGGCGGCACCAACAAGACACCGGCCGAAGCCGGTGAAGAAGGGGAGCTGATACGGGCGGCCCGTCCGTGGGGGGAGATGACGTGCGGGCCGCACCTAGGAGGAGAATCAGCCATGGCCCCGTACCCTCCACGCCGTTGCAGCGCTTAAGGCCGGAGGCCCGACCACAGTTTTGGCTTCAATAAGCACCTCCTCATGGCACTGTCGCATCCGTTGCAACCCACTTCGGAACCCGCCGGACCGCTGATGCTGCCTGCGCTCCGACGATCCCATTGGGCCACCGCAAGGTTTCCCGGGGATTTCCCGTAGCCAGCAAGTTGTTACCAGTTGTTACGGCCGCGGGATCTCGACCCGTGCCTCCAGCCCGCCGCCGGCGGCGTCGTCCAGGGTGAGGGTCCAGCCGTGCGCCGCGCACAACTGCGCCACCACCGCCAGGCCCAGGCCGCTGCCGCCGGTGCCGCGGTTGCGCGAGCCCTCCAGCCGATAGAACGGCCGCAGCACCGCCGCACGCTCGGCGGCGGGAATCCCCGGCCCCTGGTCGCGCACCCGGACCAGCGCCCGATCCGCCAGGCAACTGGCGCTCAGCACCACC
>JBFZDU010000125.1:0-4516 GCA_041307205.1 Gammaproteobacteria bacterium
TGCCAGTCAGCACCCTCTATGCCGCGGCGTTGCGGCGCAACGGCGCCAGCAGCGACCCTCACCAGGAAACCGTGATCGCCCGGTTGGATGACCTGAGCCACCGGCTCAGTGCGCCGCCGACCCCCGCCCCCGGTCTTGGCTGGCGCCGATGGTTTGGCGGCCCCGCCACGCGCCGCACCGAGCGCGGGCTGTACCTGTGGGGAGGGGTCGGCCGTGGCAAGACCTGGCTGATGGACCTGTTCTTCGAGGCCCTGCCCATCCCTGATAAGGAACGGCTCCACTATCACCGCTTCATGCAGCGTACCCATGCCGAGCTGCGGGGCCTGAGCGGGCGCGCCGGCCCGCTGGACGAGGTCGCGCGCGACCTGGCGCAGCGGCTGCGGGTACTGTGCCTGGACGAGTTCGTGGTCACCGACATCGGTGACGCCATGATCCTCGCCGGCTTGCTGCGCGCGTTGTTCCGCGAGGGCGTAACCCTGGTGACCACCTCCAATGTCCCGCCCGACCAGCTGTACCGTGACGGCATCCAGCGCGCCAGTTTCCTCTCCGCCATCGAGCTGTTGCAGACCCATACCGAGGTGTTGCGCCTCGCTGGTGACCGTGACTATCGGCGCCAGATCCTGACCCGGGCCGCGATTTACCACGAGGGACTGGGGGCGGACACGGACCGGCGGCTGCAGGCGGAGTTCGAGACCCTGGCGAAAGAACACTACGACCGCGACGGGCGGCTGGAGGTGCTCGGCCGCAGTATCCCGTTTCGCGCCCGTGCCGGCAGCCTGGTGTGGTTCGACTTCGAGGCCCTGTGCGGGCCACCGCGCAGCCAGCACGACTACATCGAGGTGGCGCGCTGCCACCACACGGTACTGGTCTCCGACATTCCGCGCCTGGATGGCAGCCGCGACGATCGCACCCGGCGATTCATTTTCCTGATCGACGAATTCTACGATCGCAACGTCAAAGTCATGATCAGTGCGGCGGCGTCACCCGAGCGCCTGTATTGCGGCGAGCGGCTGGCGTTCGAGTTCCAGCGTACCGCCAGCCGCCTGGCGGAAATGCAGACCCCCGCCTACCTCGGTCGACCCCACCGGGGTTGAAGTTATACCTGAGCAAATTCAGAAAGTTGCCCAGCAGGGCCGGCGCTTGGGACTAGACTGCTGCAGTGGTCTTTGCCAGCGCCGGTCCGGGCCGCCGCAAACGGCCCGCGTACCGGCAGGCGCAGGGTGAAAGCCATCGGACCCATAAGTCAGGGTTGAAATTGTCATAAATATGATGAATATTAGTAGACGCTAATTTATTGGCAATGGAGTGAACCGCATGTTGTCACGAGTTCTTGTTGCCGTTGCCGCGCTGGCGGCCGGGCTGCCGGCGCTGGCGCTGGCCGATGTCGATACCGCAGTCGTGGCGCGCGTCGAGGTGCCGCGGGTGTACCGGCTGGACGGGGTGGTCGAGGCGGTCCAGCAGTCCACGGTTACAGCGCAGACGGCGGGCCAGGTCGAGCAGCTGCTGTTCGACGTCGAGGACTATGTCGAGCAGGGCGCCCTGATCGCCGTGATCAAGGACACCGAGCAGAAGGCGCGCCTGACCCAGGCCGAGGCCAGTCTCAAGGCCGCCAAGGCACAACTGGCCGATGCGCAAAGCGAGTACGAACGCATCCAGGGCGTGTTCAAGAAGAACCTGGTATCCAAGCAGGACATGGACAAGGCCGCCGCCGGGCTCAAGACCGCGCGCGCCCAGCACGAGGCGGCCGAGGCCGCGTTGGCCCAGGCCGCGGAGCAGCGCGACTACACCCAGGTCCGCGCACCCTATACCGGCATCGTGACCGCACGGCACCTGGAGGTTGGCGAGGTGGCCCAGCCCGGGACGCCGGTCATGACCGGCATCTCGCTCGACCGCTTGCGCGTGATCGTGGACGTGCCCCAGGGCATGGTTCCCGCGGTGCGCCGCTACCAGCAGGCGCAGGTGCGTCAGCCCGGCAGCGGCTGGATCGATGCCACCGGCCTGACCATCTTCCCGTTTGCCGAGCAGGGCTCGAACACCTTCAAGGTGCGGCTGGATCTGCCCGCGGGGCTGGGCGGCCTGTTTCCCGGCATGTTCGTCAAGACCGCCTTCGTCACCGGCGACGAAGAGGCCCTGGTGGTGCCCGAGCACGCCGTCGTGTTCCGCTCCGAGGTGACGGGCGTCTACGTGGTCGACCCGGCGGGCGCGGTCAGCCTGCGCCACGTGCGCCTGGGGCATGCACTGGGCGACGGCCGGACGGTCGTCCTGGCCGGGCTGAGTGAAGGGGAGCGCGTGGCCGTGGACAGCATTGCCGCCGGCGTCGCCCTGAAGCAGCAGCGCAGCGCCCGGGTCGAATCCCATGAATAAGCTGGGCTTCTCGGGCCGTGTCGCGCGGCGCTTCCAGGCCACCGAGATCACGCCGCTGCTGGCCCTGCTCGGGCTGTTGCTGGGTGCGTTCGCGGTGCTGGTGACGCCACGCGAGGAAGAGCCGCAGATCAACGTAACCTTCGCCAACGTGTTCATTCCCTTTCCCGGCGCCTCGCCGCAGGAGGTGGAGAGCCTGGTCGCCTCGCCGGCCGAGCAGGTGCTCTCGGAGATCGAAGGGATCGAACATGTTTATTCGAGTTCCACGCCCGGCATGGCGGTGCTCACGGTGCAGTTCACCGTGGGCGAGAATCGCACCGATGCCATAGTGCGCCTGTTCAGCAAGGTGCTGAGCAACCAGGACTGGCTGCCCGAGGGGCTCGCCGTGGGCCAGCCCATCGTCAAGCCCAAGGGCATAGACGATGTCCCCATCGTGACCGCGACCCTGTGGTCCAAGGACCCGGCGACCGGTGCCTACGAACTGGGGCAGGTGGCGCACGCCATCGAGGCCGAACTCAAGCGCGTACCCGGCACCCGCGATATCTACACCATCGGGGCGCCGCAGCGGGTGGTGAAGGTGGTGCTCGACCCGCAGGCGTTGGCGGGCTACGGCGTCGACCTGGACGGCCTGCGGCAGGCCCTGCGGGCCGCCGATCAAGCGCGCGACAACCTCACCCTAACCGCCGACAACCGCGAGGTCCTGGTGCAGGCCGGGACCTTCCTGACCAATCCCGACGAGATCGGTGAACTGGTGGTGGGCGTGCACGCCGGCCGGCCGGTGTATCTGCGGGATGTGGCGACGCTCTCCGAGGGGCCCGACACGCCCTCGGCTTATGTGTGGACCGGTCCTGGGCCGGCGGCCGCGCAGATCGGCCTGGACCAGGTGCTGGAGGCGCCGGCCGTGACCATCGCGGTGGCGAAAAAGCCGGGCGAAAACGCGGTCGATATCGCCAACCGGGTGATCAAGCGCTTCGACCAGCTCAAGGGCACCTACATCCCGGACGGCGTGGAGGTGACGGTCACGCGCGACTATGGCGCGACCGCCGACGCCAAGGCCAAGAAGCTCATCTCGAAACTGGTTTTCGCCACCGCGTCGGTGGTGCTGCTGGTGTGGCTGGCGCTGGGCTGGCGCGAGGCACTGATCGTCGGCGCCGCGGTGGTGGTGACGCTCGCCATCACCCTGTTCGCCTCCTGGGCCTGGGGCTTCACGCTCAACCGGGTGTCGCTGTTCGCCCTGATCTTCTCGATCGGCATCCTGGTGGACGATGCCATCGTGGTGGTCGAAAACATCCACCGCCACCTGTCGATGGGCGCGCAACGGCTGCTCGATGCCATTCCCGTGGCCGTCGACGAGGTCGGCGGGCCAACCATTCTGGCCACCTTCACCGTGATTGCGGCGCTGTTGCCCATGGCATTCGTCTCGGGCCTGATGGGGCCCTACATGAGCCCCATCCCGATCAACGCCTCGCTGGGGATGTTGATCTCGCTGGCGGTGGCCTTCGTGTTCACGCCCTGGATGACCAACCGCATGCTCGCCGGGGTCGCTCACAAGTTTGCCGCCCACGGTGGCGGCTCCGACGGCGCGGCCGGCCTGCAGCGCTTTTTCACCCGCGTGATGTCGCCGTTCCTCGCGGGCCGGCACGGCAACCGCAACCGCTGGCTGCTGTTGGCGGGCATCCTGACGCTGATCCTGTTGTCGCTGGCGTTGGCCGGTTTCAAGCTGGTCGTGCTCAAGATGCTCCCGTTCGACAACAAGTCGGAGTTCCAGGTGGTGCTCGACATGCCCGAGGGGACCAGCCTGGAGCAGACCACCCGGGTGCTGAACGACATCGGCCAGTACCTGGCCACGGTGCCCGAGGTGACCGACTACCAGGTCTATGCCGGCACCGCGGCCCCGATCAGCTTCAACGGTCTGGTGCGTCAGTATTACCTGCGCGAGGGCGCGCACCTGGGCGACATCCAGGTGAACCTGGTCGACAGCCATCACCGCGACCGCAAGAGCCACCAGATCGCGCTGGCGGTGCGCGAGCCGGTGCAGGCCATCGCTGCGCAGTTCGGCGGCAATGCCAAGATCGTCGAAGTGCCGCCGGGGCCGCCGGTGCTCGCCCCCCTGGTGGCCGAGATCTACGGCTTGGATTATGCGGGTCAGATCGAC
>JBFZDU010000126.1:0-5184 GCA_041307205.1 Gammaproteobacteria bacterium
GCGGGCTGTACCTGATGGGCAGCCTGGGGAGTCTTGGCCAGGACCGCGGCAGCGACCTGGACATCTGGCTGTGCCACGACGCCGGGCTGAACATGACGGCGCGCGCCGCACTGCGGGCCAAGATCGCGGGCATCGAGGCCTGGGGCAGCAGCCTCGGCCTGCAGGTACATATCTTCCCGGTACAGGCCGAGGCCTTTCGCGAAGGCCTCACCCTGCCGCTGTCCGACGAGAGCAGCGGCCGCCTAGGGCGCCACCTGTTGCTCGAAGAGTTCTATCGCACCGGAGTGCTGCTGGCCGGCCTGATGCCGGTGTGGTGGCTGATCCCGGCCGAGCATGAGGCCGAGTACAGCGCCTACGCGCAACGCCTGCAGACGCTCCGCCTGGTGCCGCGCAAGCGCTGGCTGGATTTCGGCGGGCTGGACGCGGTGCCGCCGCACGAGTTCTACAGTGCCGCACGGTGGCAGCTGCACAAGAGCATTGCCGCACCCTACAAGGCGCTGCTGAAGCTGATGCTGTCCGAGGCCTACGTGGCCGACTACCCGCGGGTCGACTGGGTGGCCCTGCGGATCAAACGCGCCCTGTTCGGCCGGCAACCGGTCAGCGCCGACCACCTCGACCCCTACCGCCTGATCCTGGAACGGATCACCGAGCACCTGCGCCGGACCGCCGAAAGCGGACGCTTGGAGCTGGCACGCCGGGCCTTCTACGTCAAGGCCGGCCAGCAGCTGTCGCGCCCCAGCGCCTGCCCGGACTGGCGGCGCCTGGGCATGGAAGCGCTGGTGCACGAGTGGCGTTGGCGCGCCGCCACCCGCCGGGAGATGGACGCGCGCGAACATTGGAAGCTGGACCGGGTGCTGGAGGAACGCAACGCCCTGGTGGCCGAGCTGTCGCGCGGGCTACGCCTGCTCGGCGATTTCGCGCGCACCCACGCCGCCAGCCCGGGACTGGACGCGCGTGAACTCAGCCTGCTCGGCCGCAAGCTGTACGCCACCCTGGAGCGGCGCCCCGGCAAGATCGACCGGGTCAACCCCGGCATCTCGCCGGACCTGAGCGAGCCCTTGCTGTGGCTGGTCCACGAGACGACCGCCAACACCGAGCGCTGGCTGCTCTACCGCAACCCGCCCGGTCCGACGGCAAGGCCGGCCAAGGCGGCCGCGGGCCTGGTGGAACTGCTGGCCTGGCTGCACGTGAACGGCCTGGCCGACCAGGCCACGCACCTGCAGCTGGTGCCACCCCCGGCCGATCCGCACTTGGCGGAACACCTGCGCCTGCTGAAGGTCCTGCAACGCCAACTGCCACCTAGCGACACCACGCCCGGGACCATGGAGGCGTTCAACAGCCCGGCCCAGGTCCAGAAGACCCTGGTGTTCCTCGACATCGGGCGGGACCGGCGGGACGACGACCCCCGCCCGCTTCGGCACCTCGACCAGCTGTCCCTGACCAGCTGGGGCGAGATCCTGGTGCAGCGCCGCTATGGCGGCCTGCCGGCACTGCTGGACGTACTGTGCGAACACCTGGACGCCCGGCCGTTCGACCACCCGGCGGCGTTCGAGGTCCACGGCCTCACCGCCACGCGCACCGCGCAACTGGCCGCCCGCGTTACCGACCTGGCGCAAACGACCCTGGCCTGGCTTGCCAGCGCCGGTCCCGATGCCCGTTATCTGTTGCGCCTGGAGGAGCGCCTGTACCTGATCGGCTGGCAGGACCAGCGCTGCCGGTGGGTCGAGGTCGGCGACCGTGGTCAGCTGCTGGAATTGCTGGGGGAGTCCAGCGGGCGCTTCCGGCCCACCCGCATGGATCCCCAGGCCTGGCCAGAGTCACCTCTGGCGCTGCTGCTCGAACACAACCGCCAGGACGTCATCCAGGTGTACTACCGGGTCCATACGGCCGGCATCGATGTCTGGGTCCTGGACGATTTGGGTGCCCTGTTCCAGCAGCACCTGCCGCAAGCCTGGGAACCGCATTTCCTGGCCCACCAGCACCGATTCTTCGATACCCTGTTGGTCCGACGCTTGCTGCACGGGGCGGTGAGCGCCGCCGGTTTCGATCAGGCCTTGTGTTACCACCGCCTGTCGCGCGGCGAGCGCGGCTGGCGGCTGCACGAGGTGCCGCTGCCCGCGCAGCCCGGTCCTTACCTCGAATTGCTGCTGGTGACCGGACCCGCCGGTGCCGGCGGCCACGGCCACCGCCTGATCTGCGGTGACCAGGAGTTCGACGCCCTGGTGCTGGGCGAGGCCTTCTACGCCACGGTGGCCGACGCGGTGCTGCGCCGCCGCCGGTCGGGCGGGCGTTACCCCATCTATATCACCGGCGTGCAACCCGCCGAGACCGGGACACCCTGGTCGGTCTGCGCGCTGTTGCGCATCAAGCGCGCGCTCGAACACCGCCTCAATGCCGCAATCGGCCTGCACGGACCCCAGACGCCGGCGTTGTGATCCGGCGCCAACCGCCGCAGCCGCGCCACCGGTTTATACTCGCGGTCCCTATCGCACTTCACCCCGAGGCGCTGCACCATGATCCGCCTGTACCGGGCCGCCGTGCTGGCGACCCTGCTTGGCCCGTTGTTGCTCGGCGGCTGTGGCAACAAAGGCCCGTTGTACCTCCCGGACCCGGCGGCCGGCCCTGCCGCGGTCCAGGACTGACCCGGTGGACCACTTCAACTATCGCGACGGCGTGCTGCACGCCGAGGCGGTGCCGCTGGCGACCATCGCCGAGCGCTTTGGCACGCCCTGCTACGTGTATTCCCGCGCCACCCTGGAACGCCATTGGCGTGCCTTCGACAGCGCCTTCGCGGCCCGCCCGCACCTGGTCTGTTACGCGGTCAAGGCCAATTCCAACCTCGGGGTGCTGGATGTGCTGGCACGCCTGGGCGCAGGCTTCGACATCGTCTCGGTCGGTGAGCTGGAGCGGGTGCTGGCGGCCGGCGGCGATCCCGCCCGGGTCGTCTTTTCCGGGGTCGGCAAGCGCGCCGACGAGATGCGGCGGGCGCTGCAGGTCGGCATCCGCTGTTTCAATGTCGAATCGGCCGCCGAACTCGAACGGCTGAACGCCGTCGCGGCTGACCTCGGCACGCGGGCGCCGGTATCCTTGCGCGTCAACCCGGACGTGGACGCCCAGACCCATCCCTACATCTCCACCGGCCTGCGCGAAAACAAATTCGGCATCGACATTGGCGTCGCGCCCGAGGTGTACGCCCGGGCGGCCGCGCTGCCGCACCTGACGGTGGTCGGGGTCGACTGTCACATCGGCTCGCAGCTGACGGGGCTGGCACCCTTTCTCGACGCCCTGGACCGGGTTCTGACGCTGGTGGAGCAGCTCGCCGCCGCCGGCATCCCGATCCGGCATATCGACATCGGCGGTGGCCTGGGCGTGCGCTACACCAATGAACAGCCGCCCGAGCCGGCCGAGTACGCGCGGGCCATCGCCCAACGCCTGGGCGCCGCGGGGGGTGCGCAGGGCTATGAACTCCTGCTCGAACCCGGTCGCGCCATCGCCGCCAATGCCGGCGTGCTGTTGACCCGGGTCGAGTACCTCAAGCCCACAGCGCACAAGGACTTCGCCGTGGTCGACGCCGCCATGAACGACCTGATCCGCCCGGCGCTGTACCAGGCCTACCAGCAGATCCTCCCGGTGGTCGAGACGCCAACCGGCCGCCGTGGCAGCTACGACATCGTCGGCCCGGTGTGCGAGACCGGCGACTTTCTGGGCAAGGGCCGGGAACTGACCTTGGCCGAGGGCGACCTGCTGGCGGTGCGTTCGGCCGGCGCCTACGGTTTCAGCATGAGTTCCAACTACAACTCGCGGCCACGCGCCGCCGAGGTCATGGTGGACGGCGACCGGGTGCACCTGGTGCGCGAGCGCGAGACCCTGGCCGACCTGGTCCGCGGCGAACACCGACTGCCATGAAGCGGATCCCAGAGCCGGAAGAACTGATGGACGATCCGGCGCAGGCCCGGGCCTATGCCGCGGCCGATTTCGCCGAACCCAACCAGCTGTTCCTCGACCTGTTCGCCGCGCTGCACGGCCGGCCGTTCGACGGCCTGGCGCTGGACCTTGGCTGCGGCCCCGGCGACATCCCGCTCGGCCTGGCCGACCGCCACCCCGCGGCCCGGGTCGAGGCGGTGGACGGGGCCCCGGCCATGCTGGCACTGGCGCAGGCGAAACTCGCGGTCCGCCCCGAATTGGCGACCCGGGTGACCTGGCGCTGTGAGCGCCTGCCGTGCGCGGCGCTGCCGGCAGCGGCGTACGACGCGGTGTTGAGCAATAGCCTGCTGCACCACCTGGCCGACCCGCTGGACCTGTGGCGCACCCTCGCCCGCTGCGCGCGCCCCGGCGCCAGCCTGCTGGTGATGGACTTGGCTCGGCCGCGTTCCACGCTAGCGGTCGACACCCTGGTCGAGGCCCACGCACTGGACGCGCCCGAGGTCCTGCGGCGCGACTTCCGCAACTCGCTGCACGCCGCCTACACCCCGGCCGAGGTGGCAGAACAGCTGGCCATGGCCGGCTTGCCGCCGCTGGCGGTGCGCATGGTCAGCGACCGCCACCTCGCTGTCATGGGGCACTGGCCGCGGCCGGCGACCCAGGCCGCTGCGCCGCCGCTTCCGCCGCGGCTGCCCAGCCGTTAACCTTCCCGCCATGGAACTGGCCTTCACCAAGATGCACGGCCTGGGCAATGACTTCGTGGTCATAGATGCCGTCAATCAGACCGTGACACTCTCACCGCAGCAGGTGCGGCAGATCGCCGACCGTCACTTCGGCGTCGGCTGCGATCAGTTGCTATTGGTGGAACCGCCGCGCAGCTCCGCAACCCGGTTTTATTACCGCATCTTCAATGCCGATGGCGGCGAGGTCGAACAGTGCGGCAACGGCGCGCGCTGCTTCGCCCGCTTCGTGCGCGACCGTGGCCTCACGGACGTGGACGTGATCGACGTGGGTACGGCCCAGGGGCCGATCCGGCTGTTCATCGAGGCCGACGGCCAAGTACGCGTGAACATGGGCGCGCCGCGCCTCGCCCCGGCCGAGATCCCGTTCGACGCGCCGGCGCAGTCGATCACCTATCCCTTGGAGGTCGACGGCCGCCAACTGGAGATCGGCGCGCTGTCCATGGGCAACCCGCACGCGGTGCTGCTGGTCGAGGATGTCGCCACCGCCGCGGTCGCGACCCTAGGGCCGTTGCTGGAGGCC
>JBFZDU010000127.1:0-4994 GCA_041307205.1 Gammaproteobacteria bacterium
TGTGCTCTTCCGATCTTCCAGCATAAGGGTGGCGCACAGCATGTGCGGTCTTTACGTCGTCTCCGAACCTACTTTCTGACGTTTGCGCCTTTTTGTCGTTGCGCGTTGTCAATGGGCCCAGTGATCTCAGGGAAAATAGTCGCGGACCCGACCGGATCCACGCCGGGATTGCGTGCAGGACCCGGTGCGGCTAGCGTGCCGGGCGGATTGAATGGGGGGATTGCCATGCTGGACAACGTGTTTGCCGAGCGCAGCCGGTACTGGCGTTTTGTCGCGTTGGTTGTTGAACAAGGCCTGGACCCGGCATGTCGCGAAGCTGCGGAAATCCCTGAGCCCGGCCAGTCGGAGGACCTCTCCGGTGAGCAGGCCGACCGAATCGAGTCCGCCCACGACGAGATCATGGTGCTCAACCAGGCATTGCAGGGTAGCGCCAGAGGACAATCCGGCGACAGCCATGATGCGGCCTGGGTTGCGGCGATTCTGCCGGATGGCGGTATCCGGTATGCGGATTGGGAACCTCGCCTGCCTGGTTGTGTGCGACCTGTGCCGGCCCCGCAGGCGTTCGGCGCCAGGATCAGGGCTGGCGCCAATGCGGTCGGGCATTGCTGCTGCCCGCGGCTGCGCGATCCGGGCTGATCCGCAATGATCCTGTCCCGCGGTCTGCGCCTACTGCTCGCCCTGGGGCTGCTGGTGCTCGCGCTGCTGGCGTTGTTGCTGTTGCTGGTGATCGGCGACGCGGCGCTCAACATCCAGGGCCGCCTGGATGCGGGTCCGGCCTGGGTGCGCTGGGCCTGGTGGGCGTCGCTGGGCCTGGGTTCGCTGGCCGTCGGGGGGCTGCTGTGGCGGTTGTTGCTGCCGCGGCGGCGTGCTGCCGCTGAGCCTGCGCCGGTCCCGCCCCCCGACGAGGAGACGCTGGTCGAGCGCATCGCCGAGGTCGAGGCCCTGGGTGCCGACACCACGGCGGTCCGTGCCGAGCTGGCGCAGTTGCGCGAGCGGCGCGCCGCCGGGGAGGTGCACGCGGTGTTGTTCGGCGAGATCTCGACCGGCAAGTCGGCCCTGGTGCGCGCGCTGCTGCCCGGCGCACAGGCGCACAGCGACGTGCGTGGTGGCACCACCCGCGAGCTGCTGCGGTATCGCTGGACCAGCCCCGCCGGCGATGCGCTGGTGCTGACCGACATGCCGGGTACGGCGGAGGCGGATGGTACCCTGGACGACTTGGCGCGTGACGAGGCGTTGCGCGCGCATGTCGTGATCTATGTCTGCGACGGCGATCTGAGCCGTAGCCAGTACCGGGAGCTGGGGGCACTATTGGCCCTGGATAAACCGGTGGTGCTGGCCCTGAACAAGTCCGATCGCTACAGCAGCGACGAACTGGCCGAGCTGCGCCAGCGCCTGGTCGAGCGGCTGGCGCCGTTTCCGCGGGCACAGCTGGTCAGCGTCTCCGCCGGGGGTCGCCGCAGCGCCCTACGGGTCTTGCCGGATGGCACCGAGGAACGGGTCGAACGCCTGCTTCCAGCCCAGGTGGAAGAACTGGGGCTGGCCTTGCAGCGGATCATCGACGGGGATGCCCAGGCCCTGGAGCGGTTGCGCGACAGCGCGGTGTTCGTGCTGGCGGCGCGCCGCCTGGAACAGGCGCATGCCGCTGCCCGCCATGCCAAGGCAGTGCAGCTGGTCGAGGACTATACGAAAAAGGCCGTGGTCGGCGCGCTGGCGGCGGTGGCGCCCGGCGCCGACCTGCTGATCCAGGGCTGGCTGGGGACGCAGTTGGTCAAGGAACTGGCTGCGTTGTACGACATCAAGGTTCGCAAGATCGACACCGAACTGCTGCTCGAATTGGTGCAGCAGCATGTCGGCCGCACCACCACCCTGATGCTGGCGGTCGCCGGCAACGCCCTCAAGGCCTTCCCCGGCGTCGGCACACTGGCGGGCGGTGTGTTGCACGCCGTGGCCTATGGGCTCATCTTCCGTACCCTGGGCACAGCGCTGGTGACTACCCTGGAGACCCGGGGCGAGTTGCACCCGGTACAAACCGCGACCCTCTTCAAGGAGACCCTCGGTGACCATCTGGACGCGTCTGCGCGCAGCCTGGCCCGGCTTGCGCTCGAACAAGCCCGACGTCGCAACCCCGACGCCTGAGCAGACCGGCGAGGCGCATCTCGCGCTGGCGCGCGAAAGCCTGCGCGAGCTGCTGGGCGATGAGCGCGTGCCGCCCGAGGTGCGCGACGCCTTGGCCGGTGATTACGCCGAGGTCCAGGCCATGCTGGAAAAGCTGGAACATGGCCATGTCCACATCGCGGTGTTCGGCCGCGTAAGCGTGGGCAAATCGGCCCTGGTCAACGCGCTGCTGGGAGAAGAGCGCTTCTCGACCAGCCCGTTGCACGGCGAGACCAAGGAACCCCAGTTCGGCCGCTGGGCGGAGTTTCGGGACGGCAATGTCTTCCTGATCGATACCCCGGGGATCAACGAGGTCGACGGCGAGGGCCGCGAACGCCTCGCCCACGCCGTGGCCGAGCGGGCCGATCTGGTGCTGTTCGTGGTCGATGGCGACCTCACTGACGCGGAACTCGCCGCGCTGCGCGTCCTGGCACAAGCCCAGCGCCCGGTGATCCTGGTGCTGAACAAGGTCGATCGCTACAGCGCGGCGGAGCGTAGCGCGCTGCTGGAGGCCATTGGTGGCCACGTGGGCACGCTGGTGCCGCCGCAGAACCGGGTTCCCGCCTCGGCCAAGCCGCCCGAACAGCTGGTGATAAGGGTCGACGCGGCGGGAAACGAGACCGAGGAACTGCGCAAACCGCCGCCCGACATCGCGGCGCTCCAGGAACGCCTGTGGCTGGTGCTGGAGCAGGAGGGCAAGACCCTGGTCGCGCTCAATGCCTCGCTGTTTGCCGGCAATCTCAGCCAGCAGGTGGGTGAGCGGGTGCTGGCGGCGCGGCGCACGCTGGGCGAGCGTGTCATCCGCACCTGGTGCATCGCCAAGGGCGTGGCGGTCGCGCTCAACCCGGTGCCGGTGGCCGACCTGCTGGCCGCCGCCGTGGTCGACGTGTCCATGGTGGTGCATCTGTCGCGGCTCTATGGCCTGCCGCTGAGCCGCAGCGAGGCCGGCAGCTTGGTCAAAACCATCGGCTCCCACATGCTCCTGCTGATGGGCACCGTGTGGGCCGTCCACCTGGTCTCGTCTGCGCTCAAACTCGGTACCAGCGGTCTGTCGGCGGTGGTGACCGGCGGCGCCCAGGGCGCGGTCGCTTACTACAGCACCTACGTGGTCGGCCAGGCGGCGGAGCGTTACCTGGCCAACGGCAAATCCTGGGGCGAGGCGGGTCCGAAGTTCGCGGTGCGCGCGATCCTCGACAGCCTGGATCGCGATTCCATCATTGAGCAGGCAAAGGCCGACATCCGGGCGCGCTTACGCGCCGGCTGAAGCGCAGCGGTGTGCCCGGCCTTCAGGGTTGGTCAGGGCTCGGCACGGTGTCCAGCATGGCCTGCACCACCGCGCACCAGGCCTTCGCCAGGTTGTCGAGGTTGTAGCCGCCGCCACCCAGCGCCAGCAACCGGCCCTGGCAATGACGGTCGGCCAGAGTGCAGAGCCCGGCGGTGGCGTGGTAGTGGGCCTCGCTGCTGTAGGCAAGGTGGGTCAGCGGGTCGCCGGCCATGCTGTCGGCGCCGCACTGCAGCAGGACGAACTCGGGTCGGGCCCGCTCGACGAAGGCCTCCACCTGATCCCACACCTGGAAGAAGGCCCGGTCGCCGGCGCCCGGCGGCAGCGGGACCTTGAGCTTGGTCCCCCGGGCGGCGCCGGTGCCGGTCTCCTGCACAGCACCGCTGCCGGGGTAGAGGTAGCGGCCGTCCTCGTGCAGGTCGGCGATGCTCAGGTCCGGGTCCTCGGCATAGGTGTAATACACGCCGTCGCCATGGTGGGCATCGATATCGACGTAGGCGATGCGGCGGATGCCGTGCACCTGGCGCAGGGTCTCGATGGCGACGCCGCAGTCGTTGAACACGCAGAAGCCGGCGGCGGCATCGCGTCGGGCATGGTGCAGGCCGGCGATGGGCACGAAGGCGCGCCGGGTGACGCCGGCCTGCAGGTCGGTGACCGCCTGCACGACGGTGCCCACCACCCGTGCGGCGGCCTCGTACATGCCCGGGAAGACCGGGGTGTCACCGGCGTCGAGGTAACCGACGCCTGCCGCGGACAGCTGTCGTACGCGGTTGACATAGGCGGCCGTATGGAAGCGCTCGATGGCGGCTGCTTGCGCCATTACCGGCGCCGCCAGCCGGCATAGTCGTTCCAGGCCGAGTTGCCGCAGGCGCGTCAGGAAGGCGTCGTGGCGCCCTGGCCCGAACGGGTGCAGCTCCCCGAAATTGTAGTCGCCCAGCCCGTCACCGGCGTAAACGCTGACTGTGTTCATAGGCCAGCAGCATAAATCCCCGGGGCCGGGGAGCGGCAATTTTTCGAGCGCGCGGCTCGGCGTCGGATCAGGACCATCCCTTGCCGCGATCGGCCATGGATCGGCTTTCGGCCTGCGTCATGCGGCACCGACACGGGCCGCGCGGTGGGCATAGGGTGGCTCGGTGCGCAGCCGCGCGTCTTCCACCGGTCCGCCGACGGTGAAGTGATACAGATCCTGCCAGGCTGCGTCGGCCAGGCCGAGCAGCTGGTGTACGGCATCGTCGAAATAGCAGCCGATGCCGGTGCCGCGCAGTCCGGCCGCCTCGGCCTGCAGGTACAGCACCTGCCCGAGCAGTCCGGCCTCCCAATACAGCCAGCGGTACAGGTGGGGTCCCTCGGCCAAGCTGGCATCGAAGTCGGCGAGCATGGCCAGGGCAAAGCAGGAGTCGGCGGCGATGTCCTGGTGGCAGGACAGCGCGCGTGCCAGATCGCGCACGTCGGCTGTGACCAGGCGGTACAGCGGCACGTGCGCCGGCGCGTCGGCGACGGGGTCCCAGGTGAACTCGGGGTGCAATGCCTGTTGCAGGCGCGGTACGGCCGCGGTGCT
>JBFZDU010000128.1:0-10117 GCA_041307205.1 Gammaproteobacteria bacterium
AACAGGGCGAGCCCCAGCACCGACAACGCCACCGCCAGGCCGTGCCCGCCGGCCTGCCCGATGCCCCAGGTCACCAGGGTCAGGCCGACCAGGGCCAGGTAGACGAAGGTGCAGGGACGCACCCAGGTGTTGTTGACCGGCGCTTTCATCGCATCACATAGACCAGGGGAAACAGGATCAACCAGACCAGGTCGACCATGTGCCAGTAACTGGCGCCAGTCTCGACGCCAAGGTGATTGGCCGCGCTGTAGCCGCCGCGGCGCGCCTTCAGGGCTACCGCGGCCAGGATGACCATGCCCAGGATCACGTGCATGAAGTGAAAAAAGGTCAGGGACAGGTAGAACATGTAGAAGGTGTTGGTGCTGAGGTTGATTCCGGCCCCGAAATGGTGGGCATACTCGGCACCCTTCACCACCAGGAACAGCAGCCCCATGCCGACCGCCGCCCATAACCAGCCGGCACAGCGGCGGGGCGCGCCGGCGCGGATCTCGGCCAACGCCCGCACCACGAAGTAGCTGGATGTGAGCAGGGCGAGGGTGTTGAGCAGCGCCGAGTTGCGGTCCAGCGTCTGCTGATACTGGTCGAACAGTGCCACGTGCTGCATGCGGGTGAAGGCATAGCTCGCGAAGAACGCCGCGAACACCAGGAGTTCGGCCAGGATGAAGATCCAGATCGCCAGGTCGCCGGGCGGATAGCGCAGCGGCACGTTGGCGGCCGTCCCCTCGGGCCGAGGCGCACGGCCTGCCCCATACTCCCCCGCGACTGCAGACCACACCTTCACGACCAACCCTCTGGCGGTATCGGGCGCGTCCCTGCGCCCACCGGCCGACGGCTCAAGCCGCTGCCGGCGCGGCGACCTCGGCCCCGGCTTCCTGTTCCTTGCCACCGACAAAGAAGCTCGCGACATAGAGCACCAGTCCGATCAGGAACACCAGGCCGGCGAGCTCCCGCATCCAGAAGAACAAGGCGACCTTGTCCTGCACCACCATGAACGGCAGCGGGTTGTCGCTGAAGCGCTGCAGGTAGACCTGCAGGATGCCGGCGGCGGTGAGGAACAGGGTGATGAACACCATCCCGACGGTCATCAGCCAGAACGACCACATCTCCAACACCTGCGAGCGGTTGCTGTTGGCCGCGGTGCGGCCACGCAGCATCGGCATGGCATAGGAGATCATGGTGAGCACGATCATCACATAGGCGCCGTAGAAGGCCATGTGGCCGTGCGCCGCGGTGATCTGCGAACCATGGGTGTAGAAGTTGACTGGCGACAGGGTGTGCAGAAAGCCCCACACGCCCGCACCCAGGAAGGCCATCACGGCCGTACCCAGGGCCCACAGCACCGCCGCCTTGTTGGGATGGTTGCGGCGCCGGCGGTTGACCATGTTGAAAGCGAACACCGTCATCATGAAGAACGGGATCGGCTCCATGGCGGAGAAGATGGAACCCCACCACTGCCAATACTCGGGCGCGCCGATCCAGTAGTAGTGGTGGCCGGTGCCGATGATGCCGGTGATCAGGGTCATGGCGATGATCACGTACAGCCACTTTTCTATCACCTCGCGGTCCACGCCGGTCACCTTGATCAGCACGAAGGCCAGGATGGCGCCGAGGATGAGTTCCCACACGCCCTCGACCCACAGGTGCACCACCCACCACCAGTAGTACTTGTCATGCACCAGGTTGTCCGGGTTGTAGAAGGAGAACAGGAAAAACACCGCCAGCCCGACCAGGCCGAGCAGCAGCACCAGGGTCACCACGGTCTTGCGCCCAGCCAGGACGGTCATGCCGATGTTGAACAGGAAGGCCAGGGCCACCACCACTATGCCCAGCTTGGTGATGGTCGGCTGTTCCAGGAACTCCCGGCCCATGGTCGGCAGCAACTCGTTCCGGGTCAGCTCCGCCAGCCCGGCATAGGGCACGAACAGGTAGCCGAGGATGGTCAGGGCCCCGGCGACCAGGAACACCCAGAACACCACCCAGGCCAGCAGCGGGCTGAACAGCTCGCGCTCGGCCTCTTCCGGCACCAGGTAATAGGCCGCGCCCATGAAACCGAACAGCAGCCACACGATCAGCAGGTTGGTGTGCACCATGCGGGCCACGTTGAAGGGGATCTCGGGGAACATGAAATCCCCGACCACGTACTGCAGCCCCAGGATCAGGCCGAACAGTATCTGTCCGACGAACAGCCCGATGGCAGCGATGAAATAAGGTTTGGCGACCGCTTGCGATTGGTATTGCATGGCTAGATTCCCCTCCGGCTCAGCCCTGGATGTTCGGCGGCCAGCCGGCCGTATTGATTTCGGAGACGTACTTCAGAAACTCCGCCAACGCTTCCAACTGCTCGTCGGTGAAATTGAACTGCGGCATGCTGCGCCGGCCCGGGATGCCGTCCTTGGGCCGGCTCGCGATGAAGCCCTTGACGCCTTCCTTGCCGCCGAGACGCAGATGCACATTGCCGAGTTCCGGCGCGAAATACGCACCCTCGCCCAACAAGGTGTGGCAGCCGATGCAGTTGTTCTCTTCCCACAGCCGCTTGCCGAAGGCGACTTGCTCGGTGAGGTTCTGGCGGTTGTCGCGCTCCGGCAACGCCAGGCTGGTATCGAAGGTCAGCGCCAGGAACAGCAGGAAGAAAAACACGCTGCCACCGTAGAAGATGTTGCGTGCCATGGCTTTGGTGAAAGCCTGGGACATGGGGTGATCCTCCGGTTGTCGAATGAGGTATGCCAATTCCAGGTGGTGCCGGCCCTTGCAACCTTGACCTTGATCAAGCAGGGCCGGTGGAATTGTCTTGGGTCAAACGCCGCGCCCGGCACCGCCGCTCAGTGGCTGGTGCCGGCGGAGCGGGTGATCTTGTTGTGCACGTTGTACTTCCCCGAGGGCTTGACCATGGGCAGGCGCTTGACCTCGGCAAAGCTGGCCGCGTCGTAGACGATGACCGCGCCGTCCTGCTCCCAGATGCTGAGCAGGGCGTGCCGCCCGTCCTTGTCGAACTCGACATGCGCCGCGGTCTTGCCGGGTTCGGGCTGCAGGGTGCGCACGATCTCCAGGCTGCGTTTGTCGATGATGTGCACCTGGTCCTGGTTCGGGCCGAAGAACACGTCGACCCAGGCATAGGGCGTGTTCTCGTGGCTGCGCATGAAGAACCCCGGGCCGGCGGTCGGAATGCGCTTGATGGTCTGCCAGGTCTGCAGGTCGATGATGCTGACCTCGGCCCGCTGCAGGTTGGGCGTCGCCAGCACCGGCCGCCCGGCGTATTCCCAGGTGATGCCGGAGCCCAGGTGCGGCATGCCGTCGAGATCGAGGTCGGCGATCTTGCGCCCCAGGTCCAGGTGCACCACCTGGCCGTTTCTGGCATTGCGCGCGGCGCCGATTAGCAGTCGGTACGCGGGGTCGAAGAAAAAATCGTCGAGATAGTCATCGAGCCGGATGCGTCGTATCGGAAAGCGCCCAGCTGCCCGGGCCAGCCCTTCGCCCAGACGGTAATCGTGCATGGGTCCGTTGTAGACCGGTAGCGGTTGGTCGGCGTAATCGATCTCCCAAACTTCCGGGAGGTCCTTCAGGGCCACCACGAAACTGTGCCGCGGCGGGGCGTCGTACACGGCGCTGACCCGCGAACTGCTGCCGTCACCACCCTGCACCGCGATCAGCTGCAGCGGGCGCAGGTCCGCCGCGTCCAGCAGCACCAGCGAGTGCGGCAGGTAGTTCCCAACCAGCACGTAGCGGCCATCGCTCGACACCGCCAGGTTGCGGGTATTGAGGCCCGCCCGCACCTCGGCGACGCTGATCAGGCCCCACAGGTCGAACTTGCTCACCCAGCCGTCCCGGGACGCGAAATAGACGAACCGGCCGTCGGGCGAATACTTGGGGCCACCGTGCAGGGCGAAATGGCTCTTGAAGCGGTGGATGACCGTAAAGCTGTCACCGTCCAGCACACTGACATGGTGATCGCCCAGCTCGACCACCACGAACAGGTTCATGGGATCGGCCGCATGGGCCGGCTTCGGCGGCAGCGCGGCGGCCGGGGTCAGTACCCGGTGGCTGGCCGTGATCTCGGCCAGGCCCCAGCGCGGCGGCGTCGGCAGCGGCTGGTACAGGTACTCGGCCAGGGCCTGGATCTGGTCGGGCCGTAAGCGCCCTCCGAACCCCGGCATCTGGGTCGCCGCGCGTCCCTGGGCGATGACGGTCGCGGCCTCGGCGGGCTTGAGCCGTCCAAGGTTTTCGGGCAGCAGCGCCGGCCCCATGGCGCCGAGCCGGTCGGCGCCATGGCACTCGGCGCAGTGCGTCCGGTACCAGGCCGCCACCTCGGCGGCCTCGGCCAGCACGCTGCCGACGTTCGACCAAAGCCCCCACGCCAACACCACCGGCCACCAGGATTTCATGGCGTTTCCGCCTCGATGCGGAACGCGGCATGGCAGCTGACGCAGTTCTGCAGCAACGCGGCCAGGGCACCCGACACCTGGCGCGCGTCGCCGAACTGCTCCGCGTCCAGGGCCAGCTGATCGAAGCGTTCGTGGGTGTTGAAACCCAGGGTCTTGAAGCCCAGCGGCAACTTGCCGATCAGGCTCGCCGGCACCCCGTGCTGGGCCGCGGCGCCGACCTGGCGGGCGGCCGCGGCGGCCGCGGCCAGGTCCTGGTCGGCGGCGGCGCGGGTGATGCCCTGCACGGCCACCAGGAAGCCGCGCATCTCCGCCAACACCAGGTCGCGTTCCCCGGGGGCCAACAGGATTGCCGTGCGCCCGTCGGTGGCCGGCACCGTCGCGCCGCGGATCACGAACAGGTAGACCAGGGCCGCGGTCGCCA
The DNA here is from genome assembly GCA_041307205.1 of Gammaproteobacteria bacterium. Classification (GTDB taxonomy): domain Bacteria; phylum Pseudomonadota; class Gammaproteobacteria; order Chromatiales; family Chromatiaceae; genus JARRQB01. The sequence goes on from JBFZDU010000128.1 coordinate 4,801, forward strand.
CCGCGAAGGTCAGGGTCAGGAGCCAGCAGAGTCGCTGCATTGTGCGTTGTCCTCATGCACGGGTTTGCCGCGCCACCGGTAAGGCGTGACCGCGAGCCGCGCGGCAGTGGCGGTGACGCCGATCTCGGCGTCGCTCAGGTAGCAGCCCGGATCCTCGGCCCAGGGATTGCCGGTGAGCTGCCAGGCGCGGGTACGGCTGTTGCCGCCGCACAGCGCCAGGTAACGGCACTGCGCGCAGCGCCCCTGCAGCGGCCGGTCGCGGCGCTTCAGCCCGGCCATGAGCGGCTCGGTGGTGTCCTCCCAGATCGCCGAGAACGGGCGTTCCTTGACATTGCCCAGGCTGTAGTCCCACCACATGGTGTCGGGGTGCACCCGGCCCAGGTTGTCGATGTTGGCGATCTTGACCCCGGAGGCATTCCCGCCCCAGCGCTCCAGCAGGCCCTGCAGACGCCCGGCCTGGGCCGGCAGGGTGCGCTCGACCCACTGCAACAGGTAGGCCCCGTCGGCATCGTTGTTGCCGGTAACGAACTCCTTGGGCCGTCCGCTCCGGATGCCGTTCCAGCAGGTATCGAACAGCAGGTCCATGGCCGCACGCGTCAGCCGGTGCTGGGCGTCGTCGGCGCGGTTCTTGTTGCCGCGGCCGGCGTAGTTGAGGTGTGACAGGTAGAACTTGTCCACGCCCTCGTCGCTCATCAGCTGCAGCAGATCGGGCAGATCGCGGGCGTTGTGGCGGGTCAGCGTGTAACGCATGCCCACCTTGATGCCCGCGTCGCGACACAGGCGGATGCCGCGCAGCGACTCGTCGAAGGCCCCGGCGCGGCGCCGGAACCGGTCGTGGGTGGCGCGCATGCCGTCCAGGCTGACGCCGACATAGTCGTAGCCTACGGCAGCGATCGCCGCGATGTTGCGGGCCGTGATCAGGGTGCCGTTGCTGGACAGCCCGACATAGAAGCCCAGCGCCTTGGCGCGCTGCGAGATCGCGAAGATGTCGGGATGCAGCAGGGGCTCGCCGCCGGAGAGGATCAGCACGGGGACGCCATAGGCCTTGAGGTCGTCCATCACGGCATAGATCTGCGCCGTCGCCAGCTCGCCCGGAAAGTCCGTGTCCGCCGAACTGGCGTAACAGTGCTTGCAGGTGAGGTTGCAGCGGCGCAGCAGGTTCCAGATCACCACCGGTCCGCTCGGCGCGGCCAGCTGCGGGCGCTGCGCCGGCACGGTCGGATTGGCCAGGGCCTGCAGATAGCGGGTGAGGCGGAACATGGCGGTCTCCTCAGGCGGCCAGGCGCAAGCCGGTCTTCTTCAGGACTTCGGTGCTGAACAACACCGCGTGGTCCCGGCAGTGCGCCCCCAGCAGCACGGCGATCCGTTCGGTCCTGGCCAGCACCGCGGCGCGGTCGCGGCCGTGCACCATGGCGAACAGGTTGTAGGGCCACACGCCCGCGTGGCGCGGCCGCAGGTAGGCATGGCTCACGCAGTCGAGCGCCCCCACCCGTTCGCCAAGCGGCAACGCCAGCTCGTCCGGCACGTCCCACACGGTCATGCCATTGCCGCGCAAGCCCAGGCGGTAATGGTTGGGCACGGCGCCGATGCGCCGGATCACGCCGCTGCCCAGCAGCCGCTCCAGGCGCTCCACCACCACCGCGGGGTCGGCCGCGACGACATTGCCGAGGTCCTGCGCCGGCTCCGGCACCAGGGGCAGCCCCGCCTGGGTGGCGGCGATGATGCGGTGGTCGAGTTCGTCCAGCGGCACCGCCGGCGCCCGCGTGACGCCGGGCACAGGTAGGGTATCGACGCTGCCGTCCGCTGCCAGCCGCAGCCACAGGCCCAGGTAGAACTCGTGCTGTTTCGGGAAATCGTAGACTGGCAGGCCGGTGCGCCGGGCTATCTCGGCCAGGGTCTGCGCCACCCCCTGCGGGGTGGCCGCCGCCACCACGCACCACATGTTGAGCGCATGTTCGCGGCGATAGTTGTGCGCCACGCCCGGCAGTGCGTTGACCGCGGCGGCGACCGCGGCATAGCGCCCGGCCGGCACCGCCAGTGCCGCGAGGGTGACGGCGCCGCCAAGGCGCACCGCGTCGTACAGCGGGCCGAAGCGGCTCAACACGCCGTCCGCCAGCAGCCGTTCGATGGTTTGGAGCAGGGTGGCCTCCGTCGTGCCGAGCTTGGCCGCGACCCGGGAGAAAGGTCGCCCGGCCACCGGGAAGCCACCCTGAAACTGGTTGATAAAGGCCCGCGCCAGGTCGTCGAGCGCGTTCATGGGCAATCGCCGGCGCGGGCCGGCGCCCGGTCCTGCGGCACCGCGCCGGCCGCGAGGTAGCGCGCACCACACTGCTTGAAGCGCCGCCGGCTGAACAGCACGGCATGTGCGGTCTCGGGCAAACCGCAGTCCGCCCTCATCTGCGCGACCCGCGCCTCGACCTCGACCCGGTCGCGGCCGTGGATCATGGTGAAGAGGTTGTAGCGCCACTGGGGCAGGCGGCGTGGGCGACGGTAGCACAGGGTCACATAGGGCAGGCGCGCCAGTCGGCCGGCAATGGGTCGCAGCTGTGCGTCCGGGATGTCCCAGACCACCATGGCGTTGGCGCGATAGCCGAGTTCGTGGTGCCGCACGATCACACCGAAGCGCTTGATCACCCCTTGCTCGCGCAGTTCGCCGATGCGGGCGATGACCTCGGCCTCGCCCAGGCCGATGCGCGCGCCGATTGCGGCATAGGGCCGGGGCACCAACGGCAACCCGCCCTGGATGGCGTCGATCAGGGCGCGCTGCTGTGGATCCTGCAGCGCCGGATGCGGCTGTACGCTCATGTCCATTGCAGGCGGAACCCCAGGTCGATGTGGAGATCCTCGAGCATCGGCAGGTCCAGCACCGGCAGGCCGGTTCGGGCGCCGATCTCGGCCAGCACCTGGTCCAGTCGCGCCCGGTCCGGCGCGGTCACCACGAACCACAGGTTGTAGTGGTGCTCGCGTTCGTAGTTGTGATTGACCTCGGCGTAGCCGCTCACCAGGGCCGCGACCCCGGCCAGATCGTCGGCGGGCACGGCCAGGGCGGCCAGGGTGCTCACGCCGATGCTGTTGGGCCGGAACACCGGACCGACGCGACTGATCACACCGCACTCGCGCAGCTGCTGCAGGCGCTCCAGCACCTGGGCCTCGCTGACCCCCAGCTGCGCGGCGATGCGCGCATAAGGCCGCGGCTCCAGCGGCAGCCCCTGCTGAAAATCGTCCAGCAGACGGCGGTCCAGTGCGGTGAGTTGCAGTGCCTGGGCAGCCATGGGCACTCCTCCTAAAGTCCGATCCGGTGAGCGCGCGCGCTCATGAAGATGCCGCTTGGCTTGACCGCCGGCAGGCGCGTGCGCAGGGCGAAGCTGGCCGTGTCGTAGACCTGCAGCTCGTCACGATCGCGCACCGAGACCCAGACCTCCTCGCCGCGCGGCTCGAACTCCATGTGCAGCACCCCCGGACCCGGTTGCAGGGTGTGCAGCAGCTGCAGCGAGCGCGCGTCTATCACCTGCACGGTGGCGTTGTCCGGCAGGGCGAAATTGACCCAGACCTGGCGCCCGTCGGGGCGGGCCATCACGAACACCGGCTGGCCATGCACCGCGATCCGGCCGATCTCCCGCCAGTCGCGCGTGTCCATCACCAGCACCTCGTGCCGCCCGACGGCGGGGACGAAGGCCCGGTCGCCGGCCACCGCCCAGCCCTCCAGGTGCGGCATCTTGTACACCGGCAGCTGCTGCTCGCCCTTGCCGTAACCGGGCAGGATGCGGCGCACGCCGGCATCCAGGTCCCACAGGTCCAGCAGCGCCATGCCGTCCTCGCCGAACAGTCCGGCGATGTAATAGCGCCCGTCCGGGGTGATGAGTGCGTCGTAGGGATTGCGCCCGATGCCCGTAAACTTGCGCAGCGCCGGCCGGGCGACATCGGACAGGTCGGCCACCCAGATCTCGCCCGCGTCCCACAGGCTGAACACGAACCGCTGGCCGGGGGCATCCACCAGGCCGATGACCTTGGACCGCGCGCCCTGGCCGTACTGCGCCGGGATGTCGGCCAGCAGTTCGAGGGTCGCTGCCGCGAAGATCTTCACCCCGCCCGGCTCGTAGTTGGAAACCGCGACCAGGCGACCGTCCTGGGAAATGGCGCCGCCGATGCTGTTACCCGACTGCAGGGTGCGGGCGACGATCGCGCCCGCCAGCATATCGACTTTGGTCAGCCCGCCGTCGCGCCCGAACACAAAGGCGTAGCGCTGATCGCGCGAGAACACCGCCGAGGCGTGCGACAGGTCGCCCAGTCCCTCGACCCGGGCCAGGCGGGTGTTGCCCGAGGTCTCGACGATCTGCACCGACCCGCTGGCCCGCTCCACCACCAGGGCGAGGTCGCCGGTACCGCGTTCGGCCGCAGCCGCAGGCGGCGCGGCCGCCAGCAGCAGCAGCGCCACCAACAACGGCACCACCACGGCGGTGCCCAGCTCCGCCCACCAGCCGCCGGACCCGCCGGCGGCCGCGCGATCTTCGCGATCGACAGTTGCAGATGCCTTCATCGCGCCGCCTCCCCGTCCAGTAACAGATCCACCAGCCAACGCACCTCGTCGGCGCTGAGCAGCCCCGCCCAGGAGGGCATGGCCGTGCCGGGCCGACCGTGTTGGATGCTGGCTTCGAGCAGCTCGCGCGGCTTGCCGGTCAGCGCCGCCCGGTGCAGCGGCGGCCCCAGTCCGCCGCGCAGGGTCAGGCCGTGACAGGAGCCGCAGTCCTGGATGAGCAGCGCGCGCAGCTCGTCCTGGCGCGCGGCGTCCGGCGGCGCGGCCGTGGCGGCGCCCAGCAGGCTAAGCATTAACCAGGGCCAAGGTCGGTTCATGAGCGCAGGCCTGTTCGGGTGAGAACCAATCGAGTTCGGCCGCCAGGGTCACGGTGCGACCGATCACGAACAATACCGGGGCGGCCAACCGCCGCTGGCGCACCCGCTCGGCGATGGTCAGCAGGTCGCCGAACACCCGCCGCTGGCGCTCACTGGTGCCGTCCTGCACCGCCAGAACCGGCGTGGCCGGGTCCATGCCGTGTGCCAGCAGCTGGCTGCAGATGCGCGGCAGGTTCGCGAGGCCCATGTACACCACCAGGGTGCAGTCGGGATCGACCAAGGAGCGCCAGTCGAGGTCGATGGGCTCATCGTCGCGGAAGTGCCCGGTCACCAGGCGCACGCCGCGGCTCAGGCCGCGGTGGGTCAGAGGCACGCCGGCGTAGGCGCTGCAGGCCGCCGCCGCGGTGATACCGGGTACCACCTCGAAGTCGATCCCGCGGTGCCGCAGGTACAGTGCCTCCTCGCT
>JBFZDU010000129.1:0-3016 GCA_041307205.1 Gammaproteobacteria bacterium
TCGTCATCAAAGACGTCGCACAGACGCTTGGTGAAGATGAGCGGGAGGATATAGTCCTTGTATTTCGGCGCGTCCTTGGCCCCGCGGATGGAGCAGGCGGCATCCCAGATCCAGGATTCGAGGGATTTCTCTTTGTTGGTTGCGGAGCTGTTGCCCGCCGACTTTTTTGTTCTCGCCATTGACCTCTGCCAGCAACTCCATGTCGTACTGATGCCGATTCGGCCGGTGGCGCTTCCGCTCCCCCTACCTTCTCAAGGATACCTGCCGCGATAAGCGATTCTATCGCCTTTTCCGCTGTCGGCTTGCTGGGTGCAACAACTGGGGGCAGATAACGTTTATCGATCCCGTCGGAGGAACATCAACTGCCCCACCCTGTTGGATCGCCGCGAGAATCGCAGCGACCCACTCGCTGCTTCGACGCAGACCTTAACGACTGATCCCCGTGGGCATCCCTACCCCACTCCTTCATAATCGGCTGAAGTCTCTCGCAAACACCAGGACACCCCCTTGAGCCACCGCCCCAGGAAAAGGTTCGGCCAGAACTTCCTGCACGACCCCCAGGTGATCGCGCGGATCGTCCGCACCGTGGACCCGCGGCCGGGCGAGCACCTGGTGGAGATAGGTCCCGGGCAGGGGGCCATCACGGCGGGCTTGCTGGCGCACGCCGGGCGCCTGGACGCCGTGGAACTGGACCGCGATCTGCTGGGCGCCTTGCAGGACCGCTTCGGTTCGAACCCCGCGTTCCGTTTGCACCAGGCGGATGCGCTGCAATTCGATCTTTGCGCCCTGGCGGCCCCGGGCACCAGGCTGCGGCTGGTCGGCAACCTGCCCTACAACATCTCCACGCCGCTGCTGTTCCGCTTCCTGGACCAGGCCGGCTGCCTGCAGGACATGCACTTCATGCTGCAGAAAGAGGTGGTCGATCGCATGGCGGCGGCGGCGGGCAGCAAGACCTACGGCCGGTTGTCGGTGATGCTGCAGTTGCGCTGCCGGGTGACCCCGCTGTTCGACATCGGCCCCGGCGCCTTCCGGCCGGCGCCCAAGGTGGACTCGGCCTTCGTTCGCCTCGAGCCCTATGCCGCCCCGCCCTGGCCGCTCGCCGATGCCGGGTTTTTCGCCGCCCTGGTGGCCCAGGCCTTCTCGCAGCGCCGCAAGACCCTGCGCAACACCCTCAAGGACCTGGTGACACCGGCCGCCTTTGCCGCGGCGGGCATCGAACCGACCGAGCGCCCCGAACAACTGGCGCCGGCGCAATTCGTCGCCTTGGCCAACGCGGCTTGCAATCCCCCCGCGCCGCCCTGAGATAGTCACCAGACCCCGAGACACTGGACCCATGGACCGCTTATGGCACCCGAAGAACCCGTAACAGTCAGCCCCGAAGACCAAGCCCTGGCAAGGGCTGGCGAGATACTGCCCGGCATCATCCACCTGCTGCCGGTCGCGGCGCGGCCCTTTTTCCCCGGCCAGGGCGTGCCCCTGGTGATGGACGCAGCGCACTGGCGCCCCACCCTGGAGGCAGTGCACCAGAGCGAGCATCACCTGGTCGGGCTGATCCTCACCCGCGGCGAGGAGGCCGAGGCGGCGCGGCCCCAGGACTTTTACGCGATCGGCACCGTGTGCCGGGTGCACCGGGTACAGCAGGTCGACGACAAGCTGCAGGTGCTGGTGGAGTGCCTGCAGCGCTTCCGCATCGAGCGCCTGCTCGACGAGCAGGCGCCGTTCCGCGCCCGGGTCGAGTACGAGCGTGAGTTCAGCGGCAAGCCGAGCGACGAGGTCAAGGCCTATGCGCTCGCCATCATCAACACCATCAAGGAACTGCTGCCGCTCAACCCGCTGTACCAGGAGGAACTGCGCATGTTCCTCGACCGCTTCGGGCCGGACGACCCTTCGCACCTGGCGGATTTCGCCGCCAGCCTGACCACGTCCGACAAGGACGCGCTGCAGGAGGTGCTGGCGACCTTCGACCTGCTGCGCCGCATGGAGCGGGTGCTGATCCTGCTGAACAAGGAACTGGAACTGGCCAAGGCGCAGAACAAGATCCGCAAGTCGGTCGAGCAGCGCATGGAGAAGCAGCAGCGCGAATTCATGCTGCGCGAACAGCTCAAAGCGATCCAGAAAGAACTGGGCATCGCCAAGGACGACCGCACCGCCGAGATCGACACCTTTCGCGGGCGCCTCGCCGACCTGCGCCTCACCGCGGAAGCCGCGAAGCGCGTCGACGAGGAGATGAACAAGCTGGCGCTGCTGGAGACCGGCTCACCCGAGTACGCGGTCACCCGCAACTACCTCGACTGGCTCACGGTGCTGCCCTGGGGCCGGCACTCCAAGGACCAGCTCGACCTGGGCCATGCCCGCAAGGTGCTGGACCGCGACCACTACGGCCTGGACGACGTCAAGGCGCGCATCCTGGAATTCCTCGCCGTCGGCATCATGAAGGGCGAGGTGAGCGGCTCGATCATCCTGCTGGTGGGGCCGCCCGGGGTCGGCAAGACCTCGATCGGCCATTCGATCGCCGCTGCCCTGGGCCGGCAGTTCTACCGCTTCTCAGTCGGCGGCATGCGCGACGAGGCCGAGATCAAGGGCCACCGCCGCACCTACATCGGCGCGCTGCCCGGCAAATTCATCCAGGCCATGAAGGGCGAGGTGGCCGGGTCCATCCTGCTCCTGGTGGGGCCGCCTGGGGTGGGCAAGACCTCCATCGGCCGCTCCGCCGCCAATGCCCTGGGACGCAAGTTCTACCGCTTTTCCGTCGGCGGCATGCGCGACGAGGCGGAGATCAAGGGCCACCGTCGCACCTACATCGGCGCCATGCCGGGCAAGTTCATCCAGGCCATGAAGGCCGCCGGCACGCAGAATCCGGTGATCATGCTGGACGAGATCGACAAGATCGGCGCCAGTTATCACGGCGACCCCGCCTCGGCCCTGCTGGAGGTGCTGGACCCGGAGCAGAACGTCGATTTTCTCGACCACTATCTGGACCTGCGTTTCGACCTGTCAAAGGTTCTGTTTGTCTGTA
>JBFZDU010000130.1:0-4372 GCA_041307205.1 Gammaproteobacteria bacterium
ACTACCATGCGCTTGATCGACCTGATCCGGCGCAAGCGCCATCACCACAAGTTGCCGCTGGCCATCCTTAGGGATACCGGCAGGCGTTATCTGAGCACCGGGGTCTCGGACTGATTTCTTCCAAGCCGACTCACATCATGGATACGAACGATCGCTGGGCCTACCCGGACCTGGACAAGAGGGATCTGCGCCTGGACTTCATGCGCGGCCTCATCATGATCTATTTGGTGATCGTGCACATGGAGTACCATTCCTTGTTCTCCATGCTCGCCTGGGAGCGTCTGGGTTTGGTCTCCAGCGCCGAAGGCTTCGTGCTGTTGTCGGGTCTGGTGGTGGGTCTGGTCTATGGCCCGCGGGCCAAGATCGCGGGTCTGCTGCCGGCGGCGACATTGCTGTGGCAACGGGCCTTCAAGCTCTACCGGGTGAATGTGTTTGTGATACTCAGCATCGCCCTACTTGGGCTGCTGCCGTTCATTAATGTACACGACGTCACCCACTGGTGGGTACCGGGTCATCGGGCCGAGGCCTATAGGCTCTATCCGCCGCAGATCGCGCCCTGGTGGGAGTGGCTCTGGAAGGCATTCACGCTGCAGATCGGGCCACATCAGTTTCAGATTATCGGCCTGTATGTAGTGCTGCTGAGCCTGGCCCCCATCGCGATTAATGCCATGTTGCGTGGCTATGTTCGCTGGATGCTGCTGGCCTCTTGGGCGTTGTATCTGCTCAACCTGTTCGTGGTGGTTCGCCTCACCCCCATCAAGTTCGAATTGGGCTTTCCGCTGCTCACCTGGCAGTTGTTGTTTTTCAACGGGATGGCCATTGGATTCCATCGGCAGCAGGTGCTGGGCTGGCTGGTGGCGGAGAAGAATCGCTGGATAGGCAAGGTGGCGGCAATTCTGTGCCTGGGCTTCATCTTGCTCGCCTATAACAATCCCCAGCCGTTGTTTTGGCCGTGGCCGCCCTGGTCCTTCATCCCAGAAGACGGCTATTGGGATATGTACAGACTTTGGTTTGACAAGACAGTCCTGGGGCCGGGCCGTTTGTTAAACAACGCCGCGCTGTTTATCACCATGTACCTGTTGCTGACCCGTTATTGGTTGGGATTCAACAAGACGCTGGGGTGGTTACTAATTCCCCTGGGACAGGCCTCGCTGTATGTGTTTACGGTGCATGTCTACGCCATTTTGTTGGTGAGCAATACGCCCATCCCCGCCCAGGACAATCTGGTGTTGAACACCCTGGTGCATGGCGGTACGGTATGGCTCATCTGGTGGATGGTAAAGCACAAGGTGTTGTTCAACTGGATACCACGTTGAGTAAGGCGGCTGCGGCAGGGCGTTACGAGGGCTGGGATGGCGGCAGGTTTTGACGACGATTCGATATCCGAGGGGGCCGTATGCCGCAGCCACCGAGAGCCGGATTTGTCCGGTGTCGAGGTGGTTAGACTGCATCCCGAACCGGCGCTGAAGGATTACTTGGCCGCCATGCAGCTAGCCAATGCCGAGGCCGCTAACCGCCTGGGCGAGCACATGCTGTTGTCCTGGTATGATCAGGACCGTGATTTCGAGTCGCCCCAGCACGCCAGCGAATGTCACCAGGATAGTGCGGTGCCGGGCTATGTGGACTACGGCATTCACCACGGCGCAGGGTTGATGATTGACATCGAGGACGGGCGCTTCGCGTTCTTTTATTTGTCGGTGGACCTGTGACGGTCATGCAGCGCAATTGATTAAGGCCATGACCGATATCCCCGAAATTCTTTGACGCATGGTCGAGCACGAACGCGCGGAGATCGCGGCGCGTTCGTTGCGGCTCCCGGCGCAACCGCTGTAGGCTCATATTGCGGGGCATCGTACGAGGGGTACCAGCGGGGGTATGCAATGACAACGCCCGAGCCTTCCCCTACCGGGTCACCATGAGCGCGTGCGGTTGTCGGCATCGGCGATGCCGGCAGGTCCGGACGACAAAGGCGCCGAGTTCGCCTCTGCCGAGGGCGTCGAGGCCTTTCCGCCCGACGAAACGGGCAGATTCATCGCTTGCCGGGGCTTTTATTCCGCCAGAGCGTGGCGCCGCCTGAAAAAAAGCAGCTCCAGGCGTGCGCCTGGATGCGGGTCGGTAAACGATGGAAGACCGGTGCGATCTCGATCGCGGACTTGAGCACGCGAAAGCCGCATTCGAAATCGACCCGGGCCTTGGCACCGTTGTCCGAGTATTTGCGTCCGCGGCAGCGCTATCCGGCATCCTGGCCATCGAGCTTGCCGGCCAGCGCGCGGTCAAGTCGGCCGCCATGTCGGGTCGATGGGCGACACCGCCATTCGCAGGGCGCATCCCACCCCGGCAGCAGCATGCCCCCACCACCGCTCGCGGTGCCCCTCACGGGCCCATCACGGCACCCCGAACAGCGTGAAGCTGGCCCAGTGCGCCGGCGCCTCACCGGCGTCACGCGCCTGCCGCATCGCGCGTTGCAGTGCGCGGTCGGGTGGTAGCGATCGCGCCCCGGTGATGAACGCGCTCATCAGGCGCGCCGTCGCGGCGTCATCCACCTTCCACAGACTCATCACCACATCGGACGCCCCGGCGCGGCGCCAGGCCCGGGCCAGCCCGATCGTGCCCACCTCGAAATCCTTGCCCAGGCCGGTGTCGCAGGCGCTCAGCACCACCAGCGGTCCGGCCGTCAGGCGCAGTTCGCCGATCTCGCGCGCCGTCAAACGCCCGCCGGCCAGCGCGAGGAAGCTGCCATCGAGCGGATTCTCGGCGTCCGCGATGCCGTGGGTCGCGATATGGATCAGGTCGACGGTGCCCGATCGTCGCTGCAGCCGTTGCAGCAACACCGCGCGCGTCGCCTCGGCATCTCGCACCGCCGTCGTGCCGAGGATATCGGCCACGGCGGCGACTTCCCGCCCCGCGAACGGCAGCCGCGGCAAGTCCCAATCCGGGTCGCTACCGAAGGCGGGATCACCCAGCACCAGGGGATCGGCGAAGGAGTGTGCACCCCGGCGCGGGGCCTCTAGCAGGCTGGCGAACCCCGGGGCGACGACGACCGAGGCCAGGTCCAACAGGAACCGGTCCCGACGCTCACCGACCCGCAACAGCGAGAACGGTACCGATCCGACCGCGACCACCAGATCCTGCGCCCGCGCCCGGTCGTCGGTGTACGAGTAGGCGATGCTCGCCGGCACCAGCACCAGGGTGTCGATCGACTCGGCCACCAAGGCGTTGGCTATCGGATCGGGCAGCAGCAGCCGGCTCAACTGCTCGAGGGTCGATTCGAGGTCGGGTCGCGGGCCGTCCGAGTCCACCGCGACCGCGCCCCGCTTGGGCATCGGGCGGCGGTTCGGGCCGGCGTCGAACAAGCCGAGGCCGGCCCGCAGCGCGGTCCGCAAGTCGCTTGCGGCGCGGCCGTCGAGCGCCGCGGCATGGGCGTGAAAGCCGCTGCCGCGGCCCTCGCCACCGGGCGTCAGCAGCCAGGTGCACAGCCTGTCGTCACGACTGGCGTAGAACAGGACGCCGGTGCGGCGCGGCGCCCGCGTCGCAATGAAGCGCGCTACCGCGGACAGATCGATCTTCGGCAGCGACCCGGCCGGGAACCTGCCCTGGAAGTACCATACGTCGGCGAACTTCCGCTCGAGGCGCGCCACGTGCTCGTTGTGCGCGGCCATGGCGCTTTCGAGTTCATCCCGGCTCGCCGTATCGCAGGTCAGCAGTTGCGCCTGCGCCTGGCCAAAGGCGCCACCGAACCACAACCCGATCGCCAGGGTGACCGCTTGTACACGCATCTGTTGGGTACCTCCCGTGTCCCGCATACTGCGCCGGTCGGCGGATTCGGTCGAGGCCGCCATGGTGGGTCGCTGGGCGAAGCCGGCGCGCCTACCGGGTCGGCGTCGGCGCGGCCCCCTCGCCCAGGGGCATCAGCTGCAGATAGGCTCCGAGTTGCGCGCGCATGGCCGCCTGCTACTGTTCGTGCTGGGTCACCGCCTTGAGCAGCGTGTGCAGGTGCCGATCGAGCGCCGCGGCGAGCGGCAGCAGTCTGGGGTTGGCGATAGCGTCGGTATAGGTCCGCAGCTGGGTCGCGATCTGCAGGCAACGGGTCGACGCCCACCCGGTCCTGGCGCCCATCAAGGCGGGATTGACCCCGACCTTGCGGAGTGTCGCATGCACCGCCCGCAGGTTCAGCGCGAGCGCAGCGAACGCCCGGTCGCGGATTTCGATTATCAGGTCTTGGAGCGTCGCATGGAACTCGCGACCGGCGGTCTCCAGGTGGCGAGCCCCGTTAGTCAGCGCCGTGTGACCGTACGCCGATTCACAAAGGTTCCGAATGCCCTCGGCGGCATGGCACCACCGCGCCGACTCGCAACGCGCGCGGCGCCCCGCA
>JBFZDU010000131.1:0-2511 GCA_041307205.1 Gammaproteobacteria bacterium
TCCGATCTCTCTAACCTCGAACCTCGAACCTCGAACCTCGAACCTCGAACCTCGAACCTCGAACCTCGAACCTCGAACCTCGAACCTCGAACCTCGAACCTCGAACCTCGAACCAATATGAGCCTACCAATCGCCGGTGTGCGCCTGGCAGCTGCCGCAGCGGGCATCCGTTACAAGAATCGCGACGACCTGGTTTTGATCGAACTGGCGCAGGGTGGCGCGGCGGCGGCGGTGTTCACCCGCAACGCGTTTTGCGCGGCACCGGTGGTGGTGGCTCGTGAGCACCTCGCCGCAGGCGCACCGCGCTACCTGTTGATCAATGCCGGCAATGCCAATGCGGGGACCGGCCGTGCGGGCTTGCAGGCGGCGCGCGAGACCTGCCGCCTGTTGGCAGTGGCGGCCGACTGTGGCATGGAACAGGTGCTGCCCTTTTCGACTGGCGTGATTGGCCAGGACCTGCCGACTGAACCCTTCGCTCGGGTCGCGCCGGGCTTGCTGGCCGCCCTGGCGGTGGACGGCTGGGAGCGGGCGGCGCGGGCGATCATGACCACCGACACCAGGCCCAAGCTGTTCAGCCGGCAATGCCGCATCCATGACCGGGTGGTCACGGTCACCGGCATGGCGAAGGGTTCCGGCATGATCTGCCCGGACATGGCGACCATGCTGGGCTATGTCGCGACCGACGCGGCGGTCCCCGCGACCGTACTGCAGGCGTGCCTGGAGGCCGCGGTGGCGGCGTCCTTCAACGCCATCACGGTGGACGGTGATACCTCGACCAACGACGCCTGTGTGCTGCTGGCCTCCGGTGCCGCCGGGGTGCGGGTCGACGACCTGGGGACGGCGGCCGGTCGCGCCCTGGCGCAGGCGGTGGGCGAGGTCTGCCTGGATCTGGCGCGGGCCATCATCGAGGACGGCGAGGGGGCGACGAAGCTGGTCCGGGTAGAGGTCGCCGAGGCACTCGACCTGGCGGAGGCGCGCCGCGTGGCTTACACCGTTGCGCACTCGCCGCTGGTCAAGACCGCGTTGTTTGCTTCCGATCCCAATTGGGGCCGGATCCTGGCCGCGGTCGGCCGGGCCGGCCTGGCCGACCTGGACATAGATCGGGTGCGCATCTGGCTGGACGATGTCTGTATCGTCAGTGCCGGCGGCCGGGACTCAGCGTACACCGAGGCCGCTGGCAAGGCGGTGATGTCGCGCAGCGAGTTCGAGATCCGCATCGGGCTGGGGCGCGGCGCGGTCGCGGCCGCGGTCTTGACCTGCGATCTGTCGTTCGACTACGTCAAGATCAATGCCGAATATCGAACCTGACGGCAGGGGCGAGGACCGCAGCGGCAGGGCCGAGGGCCTCAACGGCAGGGCCGAGGAACGAACGGACGGTGCCATGCCAGGTGGGCATGGCGTCGACCGCGCAATCTTCGGTGATCTGGAAGCCGAAGCCCCGGCGTTTCCCCTGCCCGCGGCTCCGGGTGCTGTGGTGGTGGCCGCCGCCGTCATCGCGGACGGAAAGGGCCGGATCCTGCTGGCGCGTCGTCCCGAGGGCGTACACCAGGGCGGGCTGTGGGAGTTCCCCGGCGGCAAGCTAGAACCCGGTGAGTCGGTGGCGCAGGGCCTGGTGCGGGAGCTGGCCGAAGAACTGGGCATCGGGGTTCGGGCGCACCGCCCGCTGATCAAGGTGCTGCACTGCTACGCGGACCGGCAAGTGCTGCTGGACGTGCACCGGGTAACGGCCTACACGGGCGTGCCGCGCGGGCTGGAAGGGCAACCCCTGGCCTGGGTCCGGCCCGAGGAACTGGCCGGCTATGCCATGCCGACGGCCGATGTCCCGATCGTTGCTGCGGTGCGCCTGCCGCCGACCTACCTGATCACCCCGCCGACCGTGGCTGATCCCGAGCGCTTGCTGCGGGAGCTCGGGGCCGCCCTGGCGGCCGGGCAGCGCTTGGTGCAGTGGCGCGTCTTCGGTCTGGAACCGACCACGCATGCGGCCTTGGCGCACCGCGCCCTGGCGCTGTGTCGCGCCGCGGGCGCCTGGCTGCTGGTCAATGCCGACCTCGACCTGGCCGTTGCCATCGGCGCTGACGGGGTGCACCTGAACAGCCGCCAGCTCGCGGTCGCTACGGAGCGACCCGCCGCGCTGCGCTGGGTCGCGGCGTCCTGTCATGACCCCGCAGACCTCGACCGGGCGGCGCGCCTGGGCCTGGATTTCGCGGTGCTCTCGCCGGTGCTGGCGACGCCCAGCCACCCCGCCGCCGTGCCCCTGGGCTGGGCCGGCTTCGCTGCCGCCGTAGCTGCCGTTCCCCTGCCCGTCTATGCGCTGGGCGGCATGGCCCCGGCCCTGTTGCCGCTGGCCTGGGAGCAGGGCGCGCAGGGTATCGCGGGGATCCGCGGTCTGTGGCCGGTAGCCGCGGGTTGACGCCGCGTGGGCCCATGGAACCGCCTCTGGATCCTGTTTGTGATTGTCGCCGTCGGCCTGGTGCTGAGTTGGGGGCAGGTGGGCCGTAAGGCCGGGCAGCG
>JBFZDU010000132.1:0-4710 GCA_041307205.1 Gammaproteobacteria bacterium
CGCTATGCGCCGCCGGCAGTAGCACGCGAACGGTCGCTTTCTCGCCGTTGAGGTGGCGCCCAAGGATTTGAAAGGGATCGTGGTGACGGGTTTCCAGGACGCGGCGCATGCCGTCGTCGACCGGAATCGGTTGGCTCTTGTTGACCGGAGACATTAAATGCGTCACCTCGAAGCTTGTTATACCATCGCGATGCCGCGCTGGCCGTAGGTGAGAATCAGGCACTTCGCTGGCTCGCTTGGAAGCATTCTCGCACGGGAGACCCGGATACATGAGCCTTGATAACAACCCCCGATTCGTCAGTCGCCTGACGCGCAGTACTTTGGCACTGATTCTGGCTGGCGGGAGGGGTTCGCGGCTGAAGCATCTCACCAAGTGGCGATCCAAGCCCTCGCTGCCGTTTGGTGGGAAGTTCCGCATCATCGATTTCCCGTTGTCCAACTGCATTAATTCGGGCATCCGCCGGATCGGTGTTCTGACCCAGTACAAGGCGCACTCGCTGATCCTGCACATCCAGCGGGGCTGGGGTTTCCTGCGCGGTGAGTTCGGGGAGTTCGTCGAACTGCTGCCGGCGCAGCAGCGCATCGAAAGCAACTGGTATTCGGGCACGGCTGACGCCGTCTACCAGAACCTCGATATCCTGCGTAACCACGATCCCGAATACGTCCTGATCCTGGCCGGGGATCACATCTATAAAATGGACTACGGCGCCATGGTCGCACACCACGTGGAATCGGGCGCCGACATGACCGTCGGGTGCCTGGAGGTCGACCTGGAGCGCGCCAAGGAATTTGGCGTGATGGCGGTCGACGAGGAAGGGCGGGTCCGGGAATTCGCCGAAAAGCCGGCCAAGCCCGCGTGCGTCCCGGGCCAGACGGACGTGGCGCTGGCCTCGATGGGCATCTACGTGTTCAACCGTTCCTTTCTGTTCGAGCAGTTGATCCGCGATGCCGACACGCCGGGGTCCAGCCACGATTTCGGCAAGGACATCATCCCTCACGTCATCAAGAGCTACCGGGTCATGGCGTACCCGTTCCGCGACCCGCAGACCGGGGAGCAGGCCTACTGGCGCGACGTGGGGACGGTGGACGCCTTCTGGGAGGCCAACCTGGAGATCATCGGCGTCACCCCGCCGCTCAACCTCTATGACCAGCACTGGCCGATCTGGACCTACCAGGAGCAGCTGCCGCCGGCCAAGTTCGTGTTCGATGACGAAGATCGCCGCGGCATGGCGGTGGATTCCATGGTCTCGGGCGGCTGCATCATCTCCGGGTCCACCGTGCGTCACTCCATGGTGTTCTCCAACGTGCGGGTGAATTCCTTCTGCTATATCGAGAACTCGGTGATCCTGCCGGACGTCGAGGTGGGCCGGCATTGCCGCATCCACAAGGCCGTGATCGACCAGGGTTGCCATATCCCCGAAAGAACGGTCATCGGCGAAGACCCGAAAGCGGATGCCGAACGCTTCCTGATCACCAAGGAAGGGGTGGTCCTGGTGACGGCCGACATGTTGGGGCAGGTTCTGCACCATGTCAGATAGGCACCGCCTTCGGGTGGTGCTCTGTTGGCATATGCATCAACCGGACTATCGCGGGCCGGACCACAGCGATTACCGATTACCTTGGGTGTACCTGCACGGCACCAAAGACTATGTAGACATGGTCTTCCATCTGGAAGAAAACCCGGATGCACGGGCCGTTGTCAATTTTTCCCCGCTATTGCTCGAACAACTGGCCGACTACGTCGACCAGCTCGACGCCTGGCTGAGCCGCGGCAAGCGAATACGCGATCCCTTACTGGGCGCCTTGGCCGGCCCGGGCCTGCCGGTGGAGGCGGCGGCGCGGCAGGAACTGGTCGACGCCTGCCGCCGCGCCAATCGCCTTCACCTGATCGACCGCTTCCCGGTGTTCCGCGATCTGGTTGACTTGGCGGGCTGCCTGCAGCGCCAGCCCGACAGCATCCGGTACTTGAACGACCAGTTCCTGGCCGACCTGCTGGTCTGGTATCACCTGGCCTGGTTGGGGGAGTCGGTGCGCGAGAACGACCTGCGGGTCGCTTCGCTGGAGCACAAGGGCAGGGGCTTCGACGCCGCCGACCGCCGGTGCCTGGTGGAACTGGTGCGCGATCAATTGAAAGGCATCGTGCCCAGGTACCGGCGCCTGGCGCAGGCCGGGCAGATCGAGCTGTCCGTGACCCCTTATGCCCACCCCATACTGCCGCTGCTGCTCGACCTGAACTGTGCCCGCGAGGCCCTGCCCGAGATCACGATGCCGGCGCTCAAGGGCTATCCCGGCGGCGAACCGCGGGCCCGCTGGCACATCCGCCGCGGCCTGGAGACGTTCAACCGTCACTTCGGGTTCAGGCCGGCGGGTTGCTGGCCGGCCGAGGGCGGTGTCAGCGATCAGACCTTGCGCCTGCTGGAGGAGGAGGGCGTGCGCTGGGCCGCCAGCGGCCAGGAAGTGCTGCACAACAGTTGCAAGGCCCGCGACGGTGGTAAGATGCCGCCGCACTGGGCGCACCGGCCATACCACGTCGGCGCGGGGCAGTTGACCTGCTTTTTCCGCGATGACGGCTTATCCGACCTGATCGGTTTTACCTACGCCGATTGGCACGCCGACGATGCGGTCAGCAACCTGATCCAGCATCTGGAAAACATCGCCGGGGAAGTGACCGAGGATCCCGGGGCGGTGGTGTCGATCGTGCTGGATGGCGAGAATGCGTGGGAGTACTACCCGCGGAATGGCGCCTACTTTCTGGCGTCGCTCTACCGCAGGCTGGTCGAACATCCGGGCCTGGAATTGACGACTTACAGCGACTGCCTGGCGCCAGCGTCGCCGGACGCGTTGCGTCTGCCGCACCTGGTGGCCGGGAGTTGGGTGTACGGGAACTTTTCCACCTGGATCGGTGACAAGGACAAGAACCGTGCGTGGGAGATGTTGGGCGATGCCAAGGCCCGGTTCGACGCCGTGGTGGCCAAGGGCCGTTTATCCGATGCCGAATTGGCGGCGGCCGAGGTGCAGCTGGCGAGCTGCGAAGGCTCCGATTGGTTCTGGTGGTTTGGCGATTACAATCCCGGCGCCACGGTGCGGGACTTCGAGGAACTGTTCCGCCGCCAGTTGGCCCATCTCTATGACATGTTGGGCGAAGACCCGCCCGGCTATCTCGGGCAAGTATTCGCCTATGGCAGCGGTGATCCCTCGCGCGGCGGGGTGATGCGGCAGAGCCATAACTGATGCGGACCGCAACCCCCCGGCACCCGGTTGCCGGCGCAACCACGACCGGAGGTGTTTTTGGCACGGACCGATAAGGCATGGCTGACAAGGCGCAGTGCGGGCGTTTTGCTGCACCTGTCATCGCTGCCAGGACCGGGCGACTGCGGCACCCTCGGCCGGGAGGCGCATCGTTTCATTGATTTCCTGGCCGATGCCGGCTTTGGCGTCTGGCAGTTCCTGCCGGTCGGGCCGACCGGCGAGGACGGTTCGCCGTACCAGGCAACCTCGTCGCACGCGGGCAACCCCCGCTTCATCGCGCCGGACTTCCTGGCGCAGCGCGGCTGGCTCGATGCCGCGGACGCGAGTGACGCCGCAGCGAGCGCGGAGGCCCTGCGCGAGGCCCTGGTATGGGCGCACGACGGGTTCCGGCAGCGGGCAGACGACGCCGATCGGCGGGCTTTTCTGCGTTTTATCGAAGGCCAGGTGCGTTGGCTGGACGATTTCGCCTTGTTCCAGGCGTTACACGACGAGCGCCAGGCGCCTTGGTGGGACTGGCCGGCGCCGCTGCGCGACCGCGAGCCGCAGGCGCTGGCGGAGGCGCGTGCGCGCCTGGTCCGGCAGCTCGATCAAGTGCGCTTCGAGCAGTTCGTCTTTTTCACGCAGTGGGCCGACCTGCGGGCCCACGCCGCGGCGCGGCACGTGAAGCTGTTCGGCGACTTGCCGATCTTCGTCGCCCCCGACAGTGCCGACGTGTGGGCGCAGCCGACGTTTTTTCACCTGGGGGCGAACGGACGGCCGACCGTGGTGGCCGGGGTGCCGCCGGACTACTTCTCCGCCACCGGGCAGCGCTGGGGTAATCCCCTGTACCGCTGGGATGTGCTGCATGCCGACGGCTACGCGTTCTGGGTGGAGCGCATGCGCTCGCAGCTGCAGCTGTTCGACCTGGTCCGCATCGACCACTTTCGCGGCTTCGACGCCTACTGGGAGATTCCCGCCACCGAGCCGGATGCGGTGAAGGGGCGCTGGGTGCCGGGACCCGGCGACCTGTTGTTCGAGCGCTTGCGCGAGGCCCTGGGCGATCTGCCACTGGTGGCCGAGGACCTCGGCGTGATCACGGACGAAGTGCGCGCGCTGCGCGACGGGCAGGGCCTGCCGGGCATGAAGATACTGCAATTCGCCTTTTCCGGTGGTCCGGACAATCCCTATTTGATCTTCAACCACCCCGAGAATGCCGTTGTCTATACCGGCACCCACGACAACGACACCACCCTGGGCTGGTATCAGGCGCAGAGCAGCGCCGAACGCGCGCATATCGATCAGTACCTGGGGCATTCGCGCAATCCCATGCCCTGGCCACTGATTCACTGGGCCATGCTGTCACCAGCCCGCCTTGCCGTGCTGCCCATGCAGGACCTGCTGGGGCTCGACGGCAAACACCGGATGAACCTGCCCGGCACCACGACCGGCAACTGGCTTTGGCGGTTCCTCTGGGAGGATGTC
>JBFZDU010000133.1:0-2812 GCA_041307205.1 Gammaproteobacteria bacterium
GACCTGACCGACCGCGTGCGGCCCCTGTTCGCCCACGACGCGGCGCCACCGGTCGACGGCGACCCACGGCTACCCCCCAAAGACCACCTGCTGAACTGGGCCCTGGAGATCCAGGACACCCATCTCACCCGGCTCGCCAATCCACGCCTGCTGCCCGAACACCCGCTGTTGACCTCGGGTTGGCTGCCGGCCTACCTGCTGCAGGCGCACGGGCGGATCTACGAACGCATGCTGGCCGTGCTGAGCGCCCGCGCCCTGCAGCAACCGTCGGGCTACCGGGTGCGCGAACCCCTGGTGCCACGCCTGCCGGTGGCTGACACTTGGGAGATTACCCAGGGCACCTACCGGATCGGCGCCCGCGAGGGCGTGGTGTTCGACAACGAACTGCCGGCGCAGGCCGTCGAATTGGGGAGCTTCCGGATCGCCCGCCAACCGGTGCGCAATGCCGAATACCTGGCCTTCCTGGTGGACGACGGCTACGGTAACGACGCCTGGTAGGACCCGGTCGGCCTGGCCTGGCGCAACACCGCCGGGGTGGCGCATCCCTGGCACTGGCGTCGCGACCCCCAGGGCCGCTGGTTCGGGGTGGGTTTGAGTGGCCCGGCCGACCTCTCGGCCGACGACCCCGTCATGGGACTCAACCGGCACGAGGCTCAGGCCTATGCGCGTTGGGCGGCCACGCGCGGCGAGGGCATGGCCGGCGCGATCGTGCAACACGAGTACCAGTGGGAGACCGCGGCCCGCACCGGCGCCATCAGCGGCTACGGCCGGGCCTGGGAATGGTGCGCCAACCCCTTCGCGGCCTACGACCAGTACCAGCCGCCGGCCGACCCGGAACTGGCAAGCCGTGGCTTCGACGGCACCCAGGGCAGCCTGCGCGGTGGCTGCCTGCACACCCAGCCGCGCCTGCGCCGCAGCAGCCTGCGACACTGGGGCCCGCCGGACGCGCAATACCTGTTCGCCGGCACCCGCCTGGTCATGCCGCCGGGCTGACCGCCAGCCCCTACCGTCACTGGGGAAAGCCCGTTCCTGTTCCGGGAAGCAAACCGCGGCAGACCGGAATGCCGGTCACGAATGGCGGCTTTTGGTGCCACACCGGCTCAGGTTGAGCGAGCGGCGGCCGTCATCCGCAGTGAAACACCCAGGTTCGGAGACGAACCATGATCCACAAAGTAGCTGGACCCCTCATCCGCGGACTGCAACGCAACCTCGACGGGCTGCACCGCACCGCCAACGAGATCGCCACTCAGAGTGCGGGCAGCCGTCGCAGGCAAGGCGACATGGCCCGTTCACTGGTCGAACTCCAGCAGCACAAACTGCACGCGGCGGCCAATGCCAAGGCGCTGCAAACCGCCGACACGACGCTCGGGACCCTGCTCGACATCAAGGCCTGAGCAGCGCGCCCCGGCTCAATCGAAGCGCATCGAGTAATCGGTCGCTTGCAGGTCCTTGGTAATCGCGCCGACCGAGATGTCGTCGACCCCGGTGGCGGCAATAGCCGCCGCCGTATCCAGATTGACGCCGCCCGATGCCTCCAGGCGCGCCCGACCACCGTTCAGCGCGACCGCGGCCCGCAAAGCGTCGAGCGTGAAATTGTCCAGCAATACCCGCCTGGCACCCGCGGCCAGTGCCTCGCGCAACTGCTCGAGGTGTTCCACCTCGATTTCGACCTCCAGGCCCTCCCCAACCGCCTGTGCGCGCTGCAGCGCGGCGGTCACCGACCCGGCGGCGCGGATGTGGTTCTCCTTGATCAGGATGGCGTCGTACAAGCCCAGGCGGTGGTTATCGGCGCCGCCGCAACTCACTGCATACTTCTGCGCCAGGCGCAGGCCCGGCAGGGTCTTGCGGGTATCCAGGATCCGCGCCTTGGTACCGGCTACGGCGGCCACGTAGCGCGCCGCCGCCGTGGCCGTACCGGACAGGGTCTGGAGGAAGTTCAGCGCCGTGCGTTCGCCGCTCAGCAGACTGCGCGCCGCGCCCGCCAGTCGGCACACGACGTCACCCGCCGCCAAGCTATCGCCGTCGCGGCGCAGCCATTCGATCTGTACCTGCGGGTCGAGCTGACGGAACACCTGCGCGAACCAGGCGGCCCCGCACAGCACCGCCGATTCGCGACACAGCACATGGGCAGTGGCCATGGCATCGGCCGACAGCAGCGCCGCGGTGCGGTCGCCGTCACCGAGATCCTCCGCGAGCGCCACTTGGACCTGGGTGACGATGTACCGGTCGGCCAAGCGCATTCAGACAATCTCGAGCAGTTCCACTTCGAACACCAGGGTGGCGTTCGGCGGGATCACTCCCCCGGCACCGGCAGCGCCATAGCCCAGCTGGGGCGGGATGGTCAGCCGACGCACACCACCCACCTGCATGCCGGCCACCCCTTCGTCCCAACCGCGGATCACGCGGCGTTTGCCGAGCGGAAAACTGAATGGGTCATTGCGATCGCGACTGGAATCGAACTTGGTGCCATCGGTCAACCAGCCGGTGTAGTGCACCACGACCGTCTGGCCTGAAACAGCGACAGCCCCCTCGCCCGCGGTCAAATCTTCGTACTTCAAACCGGAATCTGTGATCTTGGCGCTCAAGGTAAACCTCCAAGGAGTGATGGACGGCGCAGGGTGGCTCAGTCCGCCGTCATTGTACCGGGCTGCGGCGGCCACGTGCGTCCATCAAGGACAAGGGCGTTTACTTAAGGGCACATCTATTAATCAGTTCTGACGCCGGCACCAATGTGATCAAAGCGGCGGCGATGCCATTTCGCCGGGTTCATCGGCCGTTCTCGACTCCAGCGTCCCGGTTTTCTCGCCCTATT
>JBFZDU010000134.1:0-4102 GCA_041307205.1 Gammaproteobacteria bacterium
GCCGGTGGGGACGCCGCCATCACCAGCACCTTCGAGCGCCGCGAGACCGGGGTGCTGCTGGCGGTCAAACCCCGGGTCAATCCCGGCGGCCTGGTCATCATGGAAGTCGAGCAGGAAGTGAGCAATGTGCCCCAGTCCGATGTCGGACTGGACAATCCGCGCATCCAGCAGCGCAAGATTAACAGCAGCGTGGCGGTACAGAGCGGCGACTCGGTGGTCCTCGGCGGCCTGATGCGGGACAACCGCGACCGCTCCGACGCCGGCGTGCCCTGGCTGCACCAACTCCCGGTGATCGGCCTGCTGTTCGGCACCAAGGCACGCAATATCGACCGCACCGAACTGCTGGTGCTGATCACCCCGCGCGCCATACCGGACCGCGGCACCGCGCTGCAGGTGACCGAGGAATTCCGCCTCAAGCTGCACACCCTGATACCCAACCCCGCGGTCATTGTCGACCCGGCGGTCGAGCTCCAGGCACCGGCCGCACCAGCGCCGCTACCGCCCATCCCACCAGCGTCTGGGCAGACGTCGCCGCAGACCCAGACCTCCCCCAAGGTGGCCGAACCCCAGGCCGCGATCTCGGCCGAGTCGGCCGCGGCGGTGATCTGCGAGCGGATCGGACCCGTTGCGGACCCGGCCCTGTTGACCGGGCTGCGCGACCGACTCGGCCCCCAGGTCGAGGTACAGGCCCAGGAGCAGAGCGACGAACCAGTGATTACCGCTTACCGGGTGCAGGTCCCGCCCCTGCCGTCCGCCGCCGCGGTCGAACAGACCGTCGACCGGTTGCAGCGTGGCGGCTTCACGGAACTGTTGCCGTATTACGGCGCCGGCCCGCGGCATCATTCGGTCTCGCTGGGCGTGTTCCGCGAGCTGCGCAACGCCCAGACCATGCTCGACGCGGTCCGCAGCATCGAAGCCGGGGCACAAATCGTCCCCGTATACGAGCCGGCGCCGCGCTACTGGCTGCACGTGCGGCACCCCGCGACCCACAGCCCAGTGCTGCCCGAGCACCTGACCGCCACCCCGCTCGAGTGCCAAGCCGCCACGGCCTGACACCCCCGCGCCGCTGCCGCGACCGCCGCGCGCGGCCACCG
The DNA here is from genome assembly GCA_041307205.1 of Gammaproteobacteria bacterium. Classification (GTDB taxonomy): domain Bacteria; phylum Pseudomonadota; class Gammaproteobacteria; order Chromatiales; family Chromatiaceae; genus JARRQB01. The sequence continues at coordinate 1,095 of JBFZDU010000134.1, forward strand.
CCGGCCACCTTGCTGACCGCGCCCGTCTCATCTAACTTCCAGCTTATTCGCTGCACGAGCGTGGGCCACGCGATGCACGCAACCCGGGATCAGCATAAGCCGCAACGCCGCCCCAGTGTCGGCCGCGACACCGGCCGGATCGCCGGCTCACGACGGCGCCTGGCGGCTTGGGTCGCGGCGCTCACGCTGCTGATCCTGCTGGCAATCGGGACGGCGGCCGGCGCCGCGACGCCGACCACGCGCGCGCAGGCGCTGTTCGACAGTGCCGTGGCGCGCATCGACGCCTACATCGACGACTTCCGCCGCAGCTTCGACCGGGCCGCCGGCCGCGACGCGCTGGCGCAGGCCGAGCGCGAACTCGAGGACAGCGCCCGGCTGTTTCGCGCCGCGGGCGCGGACGCGCAGGCCGCACGCGCCCTGCTGCGCATCGGGGATGTGCGACGCTACCGCGACGAATGGCGCGCCGCCACCGCCAAGTACCGCGAGGCACAGGCGCTGGCACAGCAGGCCGGCGCGACCGACGTCGAGTCCAAGGCGCTGATGGGCCAGGCCCGGGCCTCGCTGTACGGCCCCAAGACCACCGGCGCCGCGCTCGACCTGACCCGGCGCGCCGTGACCCTGGCGCAGCAGGTCAGCGATCGCAGCTACCTGTTCGATGCCTACGACCTGCTGGCGCAGATTCAGATCACCCAGGGCGACCTGGTCGGCGCGGCCGACGCACTGAACCGGGCCTTCGCGCTCGAAGCCGCCGTTGCCGACGACAAGCTGCTGTTCTACGGCTACCTGGACCGCGCCGACATCTACCAGAAGCTGGCCGAGCAGTGCGATTACGAACGCGATTTCGCCCCCTGCTTCGAGGCCGTCGCGCTGGCCCGACGGGACTACACCGCAGCGCTGGGCAAGGCCGAGGCCCTGGGCTGGAGCGGCCTCGCCGAACAGACGCGCGGCTTCATCAACCGCCTGGGCATGCGCGAGCAGCTGATCCGCAGCCAGCAAAGCCTGCATCAACTGATCACCGACAGCGCCACCTTTCAACCGCGCAGCGCCCGGGAGGTGCTGGTCCACGAACGATTCGCCGGGGGCAGCAACCCCCACCTGGAAGGCCTGCTGCAGTGGATCGAAAGCGAGGGCGGCCTGCCGGCCGCCGAGGATGCGCGCGGGGCCTACATACGCGGCCTGCTCAGCGATATGCAGGGCGACAGCGACGCTGCGCTCGACTGGTATGTCCGGGCGACCGACCTGCTGGAGACCGACCGCCAGGCGCTCTATGACGAGCGTGCCCGCGGCAGCTTCCTGGCCGACAAGGTGGACTTTTACTACACGCTAATGCTCAACCTGCTCGAACGGCGCCGCCATGCCGAGGCCTTTGCGGCGATGGAGCGGTCGCGTTCACGGGTGATGTCGGACCTGCTCGCCAGCAAGCAACTCGCTTTGTCCGATCCGCAACAGAGCGCGCTCTATTCCCGGCTGCAGGGACTGCGCTCCGAGATCGCGCAGCACCAGGCCTGCCTGTTCGGGCTGCGTGCCCAGCGCCTGGACGAGCCGGCCTGCGGCGAACTCGACCAGGCCGAGGTGCAGTCCGGCGCACCGGACCGCGGCGCTGCCGTGATCGCCGACGGCGCCACCGCAACCGTGCGCGATCCGGCGCCGGTGCAGACCCGGCTCGACGGGCTGCAGCAGGACTATGAGCGACTCGCCGCCCGCATCCAGACCGAGACGCCGCGTCTCGCCGAACTGGTCGTGTCCGAGCCGCCTTCGTTGTCACAGCTGCAGGCGGCCCTGGCGGCAGCGGACAGCGAAATGCTCGCCTACGTCGCGCTCGAATCCCAACTGGTGCTTTGGCACATCTCCGCCACGCGGGTACAGGTTTATTCGGTATTCCTGCCGCGCTCGGAACTCCAGCGCAAGGTCGGCCTGGTGCGGGACAGCCTCACCCGGCCCGCCGGCGCTTTCGACCTGAAGACCGGTTACGAGCTGTTTCTGTACCTGTTGAATCCCATCCTGGACGAGATCCGTACCGACCACCTGGTATTGGTCGCCCACGACGACCTGCACTATCTGCCGTTTCAGGCCTTACCCATGGAGCCGACCGGCCACAGCTTCCTGGGGGAAAAATTTCAGATCAGCTATGCGCCGAGCGCCAGCCTGTACCTGTCCCTGCCAGCCGCAGAACCCCTGCGGCAGGTCGAATTGCTGGCGGTCGCCGACCCCGCGCTGCGCAACGCGCCGAGTGAAGTGCGGGCGATCGGGGCCTTGTTCCCCGGTACGGTCATCGCCGACGCCCTGCCCACCGAGGCCCGGGTGCAGGCGGCGCTGGCCGGCCGTGGCCTGGTGCACTTCGCCGTGCATGGCCGTTACGCCGCGCACGAGCCCCTGCTGTCACACCTGTACCTGCGGGCGGGCGACGGCGGCGACGGTCGACTCACCGCCGCGGAGATGTACGGCCTGCCGCTCGATGCGGCCAGGCTGGTGGTCCTGAGTGCGTGCGAAACCGGCACGGTGAAGGCGACGCATGCCAACGAAGTGCTGGGGATGATGCGCGGGCTGCTGTTCGCCGGTGCGGATGCGCTGCTGTTGTCGGCATGGAAGATCGACGACGCCGCGACCGCCGAGTGGATGCGGGCCTTCTACACGGCCGCGGCATCCGCCACCCCGGCCGCCGCGGCGCGCAGCGCGATCCGCGAACTGCGTCAGAACCCCGCTTACCGGCACCCTTATTACTGGAGCCCGTTCCTGTTGATCGGCCGCTGAGCCACCCTGCCCCCGCCAGCAACCCGCCACTTCACCGGAGCACGACATGACCTTGACCCTGACATCCAGTGCCTTCGCCGACGGCGACCCGATTCCTGCAGTGCATACCTGCCAGGGAGCGGACAGCTCGCCAGCGCTAGCCCGCATCGCTCACCGATTCGACGGGCCGGGTGTTTTTTGGTGGGGATTGCAGCGGAGTTACGTGCAGGTGCGGCTTGGTGTCGGGTAAGGAAGGAGTTTGCGGCGTCGAAACGGTA
>JBFZDU010000135.1:0-4579 GCA_041307205.1 Gammaproteobacteria bacterium
AGGTCCTGTTGCAGCGTCCGGATGTCGTGCCTGCGCACCGCCACGTAATGCAGCAGATTGCGCGCACTGTCGCGGTAAACCGGTTCGATGCACGCCAGCTCGTCGCTGAAACCCTGCTCCAGTTTTAGCGCCTCTTCACGCAGACCGACGAGGGTGGTCGTGACGCGTTCCAGCAGGCGTTCGGTGAGTTGCAGCGACATGGCATGGGCCTGGGTGGTGGGCAAACACGCCTATCTGACCCCCCGACCATTACAGGACGGTGACAGCCGCGGCACGGCCCGTATCAACGCCAGCCAAGGATCGATCTGGCGCCGCGGTCGATCATGCCTTTACCGGCGACACGCCGTCGCGGTCGATGCGGGCCAGCCTGCCGTGCCACCACCCGCCAAGACCATGCTGTTCGCGGTTGCTACCTGTGGTCCCCGTACCGATCACCCCGGTCCCGTTGACTGAGCCGCGCACTCGAGTGGTCTTCGTCGCGGCGGCGTTCCTTGCCGGGGGGCTTGTCCGCTTTGCCGGCGCGATGATCCGGTCCGTCCTGATCGCGCGGCGTACGCTTGCGCCCCTCCTCCTGCGCCGCGGGCGCCGTACCGCTGGCAGGCTGCTCACGCTGGCGTGGCGCCGCTACGGTGCGCGCTTTGTCAGGCTGCCGCCCCGGTTGCCGGACCGGGGTGACCCGGTTTTGCGGCGACGCGGGCGTGGTGCCGGCGGTTGGTTTACCAGGTCGGTCCCCTTGGTCACCCTGGGGTCGCGGGTTACGGCCCTGCCGAGGCGATTGCCGGTCGGCTGCCCGCTCGCGCGGCGCCGAACCAGGTCCGGGCTGCCGGTCCTGCCGTGCCTCCTGGCGGCTCCGGTCCCGGTCATTGCCCGCCGTGCGCCGGTCGTCCCGGGTGCGTTCCGCAAGCGGCTGGCGCGGCACCTCGCTGCGGCGGTCACCGTCCCGGTACCCCGGCGGCCGTTTGTGGTCGCGCTCATTGATGTACTGCTTTCTGGGGTACTGCTCCCGATGCCGGTGATGTTCCTCGTACGGACGCTCGTGACCGGAACGAACGGTCACGTAATGGCCCATATGAGGCCGCACATGTACGGGTAATGCCCGGGAGCGAACCCAATGATTGTGTTCGAGGTAGATGTAAGTGCGCACGCGCGGATCGTAATAGGCGTCGATCGCCGGGTAATAGTGGTAGTCGTAATACAGCGCGGGGGCCGCATAGTAGGGTGCCGGTGCGCGGTGATGCCAAGCCGGGGCGCAGCCGTTCAAAGCGCCTGCCGTTATGGCCACCAGGGCGATGCGGGCATAAATCGACCACCGAGGAGGTTGCATGGCGTCATCCAGTCGTGGCGGGACGAGTCCCTTTGTTACCCAGGGTAAGAGCAGTCAACTGAACAACGGCTGAATGGTGCCGACCGGGGAGCGCACCCGCCGCGGCGACGACCCGGTTGGCCACCCTTGTCGGCTCGGGCTGGGCCAACTGGCTGAGGTGACCGGTCGTCCCGCATTGACGCGGGCCGAACCAGATCTTCTCGGCGTGCGCCGGACACAGTGGGCCGCTCGAAGCGCAGGACCAGGCAGCATGGCCGATGGCCGCAGGACATCCTCACGCCCGACCGCTCGCTAAGCGCGACGTCGATAAGGATCGAAGAACAAACGCACCAGATCGGACCGGGTAACGATCCCGAGTACCCGCCGATCGGCGTCGCAGACGACCACTCGCTTTACGCCGTGTTGCTTCATCAGTTCGATGATTTGATGCAGATCCTGCTCGGCCCGGGCGGTGATGACACTGCGGACCATATGCGCCGCGACCGGATCCTCTGGCGCTTCCAACTCGCCGTGCATCGCCAGGTGCCTGAACAGCGACTCCAGGGTTTGCCACAGGTTGTGGTTGGGGTGGTGCGATGGCACCCCGAGGGCGCGCAGGAAGTCCGCTTCGGTGATGATGCCGACCAGTCGTTCATCCTCATCAACGACCGGCAGGCCACTGATACGCTCGCTCACCAGCAAATGCGCGGCCTCGGCCAAGGGCGTTTGCGGGCGCACGGTGCGAACGCCGGTGGTCATGATGCGCGTCACGCCAATCGCTTCGGTTGCCCTACGACCCGCGAACTGCTCCGCACGCTGGGCCAGCGCCATCAGGTCATCCACATTGACATCGATAAACGTATCCATACTCTGCAGCGCCTGTTGGTAGTCCGCGCGGACCGGGCGCGGGCTTTGATGTTCATCGCTCATAAGTCCCTCCGACCAGCGGCAGTTCGAACCCCGCTACCCGCGCGGGGGCGGCGCTGCGCGGCCGCGCGTGCGCTTGGACCTCGCAGCGGACCCGACGGGCCAAGGGAGACCGTGCTTCCCGACTTTCTCCCTAATGTTCAGCGTATTGGCCCAGTAAAATTTGGACAAACGAAAATTATTTGCTAAATACATCGATAATTTCGAATTAAAAAACAGAGCGGCTCCTACGTGGATATAGACCAGGCCAAGACCTTTCTTGCCATTGCGGCCCACGGCAGCTTCCTGGAGGCAGCCCGGCGGCTGCATGTCACCCAGTCCACCGTCAGCGCGCGGGTGCAGAATCTCGAGGCCGATCTGGGCGCCAAGTTGTTCGTGCGCAACCGGGCCGGGGCCAGCCTGACCCCCGCGGGGCGGCGCTTCCTGCAGCACGCGAAGACGCTGGTGCTGACGGTGGAGCAGGCCCGGCACGACGTCGGCCTGCCCAGCCGCTACCGGGCCAGCATTCGCATCGGCGGCCGCATCGCATTATGGGAGGGCTTTCTGCCACGCTGGGTCGGCTGGATGCGGCGTACCGCGCCGGACGTCTCCATCCACAGCGAAATCGGCTTCGAGGAAGACCTGATGCGCCGCCTGGTCGAGGGCACCTTGGACATCGGCTTGATGTACACGCCGAGTCACGCCCCGGGCCTGGTGGTCGAACACCTGTTCGACGAAACGCTGGTACTGGTGAGCTCACGCCAGGACCTGCGCTGGCCAGGCGATGACTACATCTACGTCGAATGGGGCCCAGGCTTTTACGCCAAGCACCGTGAGAGCTATCCGGACCTCGAACGCTCGGCCCAGGTGGTGAATATCGGCTGGCTGGGGGTGCAGCTGATCCTGGCCAACGGCGGCGCGTGCTTTCTCCCGATCCGCATGGCGCAGCCCCTGATCGATGTCGGGCGGCTGTTCCAGGTCAGCAGCGGCCCCGAGTTCGTCCACCCGGCCTACATGGTGTTCCCGCGCCAAGCCGACAGCGAGGCGTTGCGGCAGGCCGTGGCTGGCCTGCGGGAGCTGGCGCGGGAAGAGCCCCCCGAAAACTGATAGGTAACCCCTGCGGCTGCAGCCCCAGGCGACAAGGCCGCCCAGGCCCGATGCCTGCCAGCGTGAAGCACGGCAGGATTGCTGCCGCCGCTCAGTGTTCGCCCTTGGTGCGCAGCAACCCGGCCAGCCGATTGCCCTGTTTCTGTGGACCACCGCGTGGAAACAACTTGTGCAGATAGCGGCTGGTGCCCTTTTCAGCGTCCCAGGCGTTGCGGAAATGCCGAATCATGTCACGCACGATCGCCTGGGTGCCGTGTCTCGCATAGTGCGTGCGCAGAAAGCGAATCAGCTCCCAGTGCTCGGTGGTCAACTCCAGGCCCTCCTGCGCCGCCTGACTGCGTGCGAATGCCTCGGACCAGTCGCCCGGATCCACCAGGTAACCCTCGCTGTCGGTAAGCACCTCGCGGTCGCCCACCGGCAGAATGCGGGTGCTCATGCCCGGGTAGGCGTTGCTGCCGGCAGGAAACTCCCCTGGCATCCCGCGCGAATCGTTAGCGGCCTGAGTGATCGACCACAGGTCCACCAGGATCTCGCCATCGAGTCGCCCGTGATAGCGCTCGACGCCCGACACCAGGATCTTGCCGCTGCTGGGCGGCATCTCGAAACGCGCAATTCCCGCCCGGTCGGTAAACACGGGCTGCGTCTCGGCGTCATCGGCATCCAACCGGAGCACCACGGGCGTGCGCTTCAAGGGTTCGTTCGTGACTTTCATGACGACTTTTACGGCGATCATGGCTTCCTCCGCAGTGTTGAGCGCCTGACGGCCCACCTGGCGGAAAACACCCCTTGAGTCAGGCCGTTTTCCGCATGCATCTTCAGCCTACTCTGCCCGTATAGATGGCAACAAACGATATTTATTTGGTATCAATATCGTTTGTTTCGATATGTCATCTCCCCAGAACCGGGCTGGGTCGGACCAGGCTTTTTTGCGCCAGGCACATCTTGGGGTGATGCGAAGGCGCCGGATCGGGAACCACGGCAGGAACCCCGCGGGCAGAAAGTCGCAGGACGGCGTCAGATCCGGCAACCGGCCGGGAAATCAAGCGGTGGCAAAAGGCCGCAAAGGGACTTCGCATAAACCGGCGGAAAAGAGGAGTAGCTTCGTCGCTGCGCGACGGCTGTCGAACCCGGTCATTCCGATATCGAGGGTTCGAACCCACCGCACAGATCAAATACAAAAGGCCCCGCACGGGGGCCTTTTGTATTTGGCGGAGAGAGAGGGATTGATTCGCCTGCGTCGCAGGCTCACCCCTGCGGGGCGCC
>JBFZDU010000136.1:0-2943 GCA_041307205.1 Gammaproteobacteria bacterium
CTGTTCTGGGTCCGCCCGTCGGAGAGGGTCACGTACACCGGCTGGCGCACTTGGGCGATGCTCAGGTCGTAGGGCGCCTGATGGCTCATGCTCCATGCCAGCAGCCCGATCGCGACCACCAGCACCAGGGCGTAGCCGAGCACCTTGGGCCGCAGCAGGCGCGCCCTGGCACCGGTCTCGATCTGGCGTTCCGACGTGTAGCCGACCAGGCCACGCGGCCACGCCAGGGAGTCCATGATGGTGTTGCAGGCGTCGACGCACAGGGCACAGGAGATGCACTGCAGCTGCAGCCCGTTGCGAATATCTATGCCGGTGGGACAGACCTGCACGCAGTAACCACAGTCAATGCAGTCGCCGCTGCCGCGGGCCGCCCGCTCTGCCCGCGTCTTCGCCCCCGGCGCCAACTTGGTGCGCCCGGCAGTGCCTTCGCCGCGGGTTCGGTCGTAAGACACGATGAGCGTGTCGCGATCGAACATCACGCTCTGGAAGCGCGCATAGGGGCACATATAGGTGCACACCTGTTCGCGCGCGATGCCGGCCATCACATAGGTGGTAGTGGTGAGGAACAGCGCCGTGGCATAGGCCGCAAACGGCGCCTGGCCGGTGAAGAACTGCCCGATCAGGGTCGGCGCATCGCCCCAGTAAAGGACAAAGGTCAGCCCGGTCCAGAAGGCGACTGCCAGCCACAAGGCATGGGTCAGGCCCAGCCGCGCCGCCTTGGCAGCGCTCCAGGGCGCCTTGGCCAGGCGAATGCGCGCCGGCCGCTCCCCCTGGACCAGCCGTTCGATCAGTATGTAAACGTCGGTCCACAGGGTCTGAAAACAGAAATAGCCGCAGAACGCCCGCCCCGCCAAGCCGGTGACGAAGAACAACAGATAGGCGGCGATCATCAGCAGGCCCGCCAGCCAGAAGATGTCCTGCGGGTAGACCACCAGGCCGAACAGGTAGAACTTGCGACCGGCGAGGTCGAACAGCACCGCCTGGTCGGGCGCGTTGACCCGCTCCCAGCGCAACCAGGGCAGCAGGAAGTAGACGCTGTAGGCGAGCAACAACACCGCCCACTTGAGGGTGCGAAAGCGACCGCTTACCGAGCGCGGGTAGATCGACGCCGGGGCGGCGAACAGCCGGACTTCCTGCGCGTCGGCATGCATGGCCGCTTGCGCTGGCCGACCTTACTGGCCGCCGCCCAGGCTGTGCACGTACACGGCGAGCAGCTTGAGTTGTGCCGGGTCCAAGCGTTCGCTCCAAGCCGGCATGTGACGCTCCACGCCGCCGCGGATGACGGCTTTGACCCGCTCCACTTTGGCCTCGGGCGAGTCCGCGCCCGGCACGTCCGCGACTGTCCAGATGGCATCGGTCAGATTGGCCGCGCCCTGCGACGCCAACCCGGTGCCGGCCTTGGTGTGGCAGTAGTGGCAACCGCCCTCCTCGCCCTCGAAAATCTGCCGACCCGCGGCGGCCTGGGCGGCATCCACCGGGTGCCCGGACAGGCTCAGCACGTGCTGGGCGACCTGCCCGAGCCGCTCCTCGTCGAGCGTCGCGCCGAACGCCGGCATGAACCCCAGTCGGCCATGCTGCAGGGTCTCCTGGATGTGCGCCGGGTCGCCGCCCCACAGCCAGTCGTCGTCGGCGAGGTTGGGATACAGCCCGAACTTGGCCGGCACGCCACCGCTGCCGTGACAGGCCGCGCAGTTGTCGGCGAACAACACCTTGGCGCTGGACCGGGCGAAGGCCATCATGTCGGGGTCGGTGACAATCTGTTCGAACGACGCCTGGCTGACCTTGTCCAGGTACCGCTGCTGCAACTGCGAGAGTTCGCCGCTTTGCAGTTCGGCGATCAGTTCGGCCCGGGTGTTCCAGTGGGTGGTCACCGTTTCACCGTTGCGCTGGAAGGTCAGGGTGCTGAGGCCCTTGGTGTAATCGCGGCCGATCGGCCAGGCCGGGTAGAAGACCCAGTAAACCACGGCGAACAGCACGCTGGCGTAGAAGGTCCACAGCCACCAGGTCGGCAGCGGGTTGTTGAATTCCTGCAGATCGCCGTCCCAGGCGTGTCCGGTGGTCTGGACCGTCTTGCCCTGGGTCTGGTCAACCATGGTCTTTACCCCTTGCCGGCGCGTCCTGCGGCCCGTCGTCGTCCTGGAAGGGAATGTGTTTGTAGGATTCCAGGCGCTGGCCACGCTGCTTGCCCGTGAACACGTACAGCACGATGCCGACGAAGGTCACGAAAAAGATCACCAGCGCCAGCGGCTTGGTGTGCTGCATATCCGAAAGCCATTCCAACATTGCCTTACCCGTCCCGCTCGGCGGTTACCGAAATTCCGCGAAATAACCTTCGTCGTACTGGCCGAAGTCCACCAGGGTGCCCAACACCTGCAGGTAGGCGACCAGCGCGTCCATCTCGGTCAGGCGGTTGCGGTCACCGTCGAAATTGTCGGCCTGCGCCGCGCGCACCAGGCTCGCCTCGGCGGCATGGATATTGAACTGGTCGGCCATCTCCTTGCCGAAGCGGGCCAGGTTCGCCTGGTACTCCTCCTCGGTATCCGAGTAAGGCACGCCCACCGCCCGGAGCGCCCGCATGCGCGCCGCGATGTCGCTGTAGTCCAGCTGGTTCTCCAGCAGCCAGGGGTAATTGGGCATGATCGACTCGGGCACCACCGAACGCGGCGCAATCAGGTGCTGCACATGCCAGGCGTTGGAGTACTTGTTGCCGACCCGCGCCAGGTCTGGCCCGGTGCGCTTGGAGCCCCACTAGCGAGGAGACAGGACTAGTATGAGCCAGCCGATGATCGTCGCCGCAGCACAGGCAACCCCGATTTTCTTGAATCGAGAGGCAACGATCGAGAAAGCCTGTGACCTGATCGCTGAGGCCGGGCGCAGTCGCGCCCGGTTGATCGTCTTTCCCGAGGCATTTATCTCCGCCTATCCAGACTGGGTGTGGTCGCT
>JBFZDU010000137.1:0-4899 GCA_041307205.1 Gammaproteobacteria bacterium
GCCTGACGCATCCGCTCGGGGCCGCCGGTGGGGTTGGGAAAGAGCAGGCGGGTATGGCGGTGGGTCGTCCACCAGCGGCGCAGCATGTGCAGCAGCGGCTCGGTGATCGGCACATAGCGATCCTTGTCGCCCTTGCCCCCGCGCACATGGATCCGCAGCCGCTGCGCGTCGATGTCGCCAACCTCCAGCGCCAGCCCCTCGCCCAGACGCAGGCCGGTGCTGTAGAGGGTGGTGAAGAAGACCCGGTAGCGGAGGTTGCGTACCGTGCCCAGCAGCCGCAGGGTCTCCTGGCGCGTCAGCACGTCCGGCAGGCACTGGGGACGCGGTGGCTTGACGATCTCGGTCCAGTCCCACGGCCCCTTGAGCACATAGCGGTAGAAGAACTGCAAACCACAGCGGACGAGCTTGACCCTAGACCAGGAATGCGACATCAGGAGTGCCGCGAAGTAGGTCTGGAGCTCCTCAGCCGTCAGGTCGTCGGGGCATCGGCGCTACGCCGGATCGCGTGCGCATAAGCCTCGACGGTCTTCTCGGCCTGGCCCTGGAGTTGCCGGGCGCGCAGCATGGCGGCATAAAGGGGGTCAAGCCGGGCTTGCTCGATAGAATTCACGGGGATACTCTCCAGCAGGAATGTCGCGATGGTCGCGACCGCCCGGAGAGCGGGCGGCTGAGAGAGTATCGGGGGTCAGTTCACCTGCCGCGGTAGCGGCTTCGCCCAACACCCTGCCCGGGCGGCGCACGCTAACCCTTGCTGAACGAAACGGACCAACGCCCATGAAGACTGATTCGCAACTGCGGCAGGACGTAATGGCAGAACTGAAATGGAAGCCCGTCATACACGCTGAGCAGATCGGCGGCGAGGTAAAGGACGACACCGCCCAAGCGGCCGAGAACATCCTGAGTTGGTCAAGTTCACCGCCCGCAGACGCCATCCAGGTGCTGGTCGAGGGCGGTTGGCCGACCCTGTCCGGCAACCTCGAGTGACAATACCATCGGCAGGATGCCGCGCGCAGCGTGCGTTACCTCTTGGGTGTCATGAGCATCAAACAGAACTTCCCCATCGGCCCCCGCTTGGTCGAGAGCCTCGGCTGGCGGGGACTCGACATCATCTGGAGTGCGCGTGGCCAGCGTTCCGGTGCGCTGCCCATTGAAGAGATCGAGGCGGCTCAGGATCATGGGCATCTGGTGTTCCTTGATTGATGGCGAAGCGCCGCGGCGCAGGACCGAAGGTCGCGCTGCGACCGCCCATGATCCGTAGCCACCCGATGGACGCCGGTGACGAGGACAGGTCTCGACTTGTGGCGTTCCTCGCCGTGGCCTTCGCCTGGTCGTGGACCTGTTGGCTCCTGGCTCCCGCCATCAAGGCCCAGTCCGCCCTGGCGGCCGGAGTGCTGTCCAGTCTAGGCGGCTTCGGGCCTGGCGTTGCGGCGGTGACCGTGGTCGGGTACGGCGGCGGTCGCGCGGCGTTGCGCGCGTGGCTTGGGCGCTGCCTGCAATGGCGCATCGGTTGGCGCTGGTTCGCGCTGGCCTTCTTCCTGCCCCTGGCATTGATGGGGCTGGCGGCAGCCATGCACGCCGCGCTGGGGGGCAGGTTGGAGCCCACGCCGATCACCGGACAGCTGCCGTTGGCGGCGGCGAACCTGGTGTTGATTCTGCTGCTGGGCGGCCCGCTGGGCGAAGAGTTCGGCTGGCGGGGCTACGCCTTGCCCGCTCTGCAAACGCGATGCGGATGGCGCGTCTCGAGCCTGATCCTGGGCGCGGCGTGGGGGCTGTGGCACCTGCCGTTGTTCTTCACTGCCGACACGCTGCAGGGCCGGATTCCGCTCCTGCCGTTCTTGCTGTCCAGCGTGGCCCTATCGGTCGTATTCGCATGGCTGTTCAACCGCAGCCGCGGCAGCGTGCTACCGGCGCTGGTATTGCACACCGCGGTGAACTGGTGGGCCTGGGTCGTGCCGGGGTTGCCAGTGGCCGCCAACTTACAGCAATTCGCCCTGTTGCTGGGTCTACTCGTGCTGCTGGCGGTCGGACTGCTGGCCGGGCCCACCGTTGGGAAGAAATAGGGGAGGTACCACAATTCTTCGTGTGTGAATATAAGGCAGGACCCCGCTCTCCAGTCGCTCGATGGCTTGCTCGACCTTATCGAGATTGAACCGACGCGCAAACCGCACCCCGGCCGTCAGCAGGACGCTGTCCGGCCCCAGTTGTCGTAACCGAAGGGATGCTGCTCGTCCATCGCACGCCGCCATCAGTTGGTCAAGGCCCACCTTTTTTTACATGCGCAGCGCAGCGCTGGGTATCCCACCGTACAGACCCGACGAGCCCCAGCGCTCAGGCTGCATTTCCCAAACCTTGCCGGCTGCGCATTGCCCTCGCCACCCGCAGAATCGATCCGTTCCAGTCCCTACCTGGTGGCACGGATGAGCAAGGATGCCCCGCTCACCGCCCCGGACATGGCGACTTTCTAGGTGCCGGGCGCGCAGGGCTACACCGGCGCGAATTGCGCGCGAGCACCGCCGCCAACCTACCCCGTTGAAGGGCATTCCATGAAACCAGCTGCCACCTGTATACAATTCGGCCCCGCCGCTGCGATGGGCGCCGCCCTTTTATCGACCCTAGCACTGTTCGCCGTCTCCATGCCCAGTCACGCTACAGAAGAGCCTGAATACCAGATCGTCCGCAAACTCGAAGGGATCGAAGTGCGCGAGTACGCCGCCTACAGGGTCGCCGAGATGGTGGTAGCCGGCCCGGCTGGCGAAGCGGGCAGCCAGGCGTTCCCGGTCCTAGCGGGCTACATCTTCGGCAAGAACAAGGGCGACCGGAAGATCGCGATGACGGCGCCGGTGACGCAGGCGGCTGTGCCGGTGAAGCTGGAGATGACGGCCCCGGTCACCCAGACCGCCGCGCCCGACGGCTTTCTGGTGCAATTCGTGTTGCCCAAGGACGTGACTCTGGCCAGCGCACCCGAACCCCTGGACGCGCGGGTCAAGTTGCGCGAGGTGCCGCCCAGTCGCGTGGCGGTCATCCGCTTCTCCGGGTTCTGGTCGGAGTCCAACTACAACGACCACCTGGCGAAGTTGCAGGCGGCGTTGCGCTCCGCCGACCTGGCCTGGTCGGGGGAGCCCGTCTACTCGCGCTACAACCCGCCGTTCACGCCATGGTTCATGCGGCGCAATGAGATTTGGCTGCACCTGGCCGACGGCCGCTGATTTGCGCAGGCGTTCGCTTCAATCGGCACGAAGACTGAAGAGGAGCCCGGCGAGCAGTCGCCCTACGAGGGCTTGTTGACCGACGTGATGGCCAGAAACGGCGCGCTCTTTGCCCGTGAAGACGCCATCGAAGCCCCCTGGGCCCTGGTCGATCCGGTGCTGGTCGAGCATCCCCCCGGTCATCGTCTATACGCCAGGGCACTGGGGTCCGCCGGAGGCGGATCAGTTCATCGCAGCCGATGGCCCTTGGCGCAACCCCGAGCCCGCCTGAACCCAGGACAACAAACATGAACGCCACGCAGGCATTGCATCAACTCGGCCAGCGCCTCTGGCTGGACAACATCACGCGCACGCTGCTGCGCAGCGGCACCCTGGCGCGCTACATCAGGGACTTGTCGGTGACCGGCCTGACCTCGAACCCGACGATCTTCGAGCACGCGATCGGCGCTGGCGACAGCTATGACGCCAGCATCCGCGTGCTCGCCGACGCGGGCCTGGCGGACGAAGACCTGTTCTTCGAGCTCGCCCTCGCAGACCTGACGGAGGCCGCCGACTTGTTCCGGCCAGCGTTCGAGGCTAGTCACGGCGTGGACGGCTGGGTCTCGCTCGAGGTCTCACCGCTGCTGGCCCACAACGCGGCCCACACCATCCAGGCAGCGAACCAGCTGCACGCTAAGGCCGGCAAGGCGAACCTGTTCATCAAGATCCCGGGCACATCCCAGGGCATCAAGGCGATCGAGGAAGTCATTTTCGATGGCGTGCCGGTCAACGTCACACTGTTGTTCTCGCGCGAACAGGTGCTGGCCGCCGCCGAGGCTTACATGCGCGGATTGGAACGCCGCTTGGCGGCCGGGCTCGACCTGAAGGTGGCATCGGTGTTGTCGCTCTTCGTCAGCCGGTGGGACGTGGCAGTGAAGCAGGAGATCGCGTCGCCCTTCCACAATCGGTTGGGCATCGCCATCGCCATGCGCACCTACAAGGCGCACTGCGAACTGCTGGCATCGGAGCGCTGGCAGCGGCTCGCCGCCGCTGGGGCGCGCCCGCAGCACCTGCTGTGGGCCAGTACCGGCACCAAGGACCCGGCGGCACCGGACACGCTGTACGTTCAGGCGCTGGCAGCACCCGGAACGATCAACACCATGCCGGAACAGACGCTGCTGGCCTTTGCCGACCACGGCCGGGTCGAGCGGGTGCTGCCGACCGACGGCGGCGACGCCGAAGCCGTGATCGAGGAGTTGAGAAGTAAAGGCGTCGACGACGATGCGCTGGCCGCCCGACTGCAACGCGAGGGGGTTGATGCCTTCGCGACCTCGTGGCACGCCCTCCTGACCCGCATCCGCGAGAAGTGCGCGTCACCGGCGCTGGGGACATGAACGCGGTCCGCACCCGGCCAGCGTGGCAGGCGCTGATGACGCACCAGGATTCCCGATGACCTGATCCAGGCCATCCGTCTCGACTCAACCCAGGAAACCTAAACCATGGCCACGCTCACGCCTGACCTGTTGCACAAGCTCCACGCCTACTGGCGCGCCGCCAAATATCTCTCGGTCGGCCAGTTCTATCTCTATGACAATCCGCTGCTGAAGCGACCGCTGACGCTGGCCGACGTGAAGCAGGTGCTGCTGGGGCACTGGGGCACGACCCCCGGCCAGAACTTCATTTACCTGCATCTCAACCGGGTCATCAAGAAATA
>JBFZDU010000138.1:0-5860 GCA_041307205.1 Gammaproteobacteria bacterium
CGTTGCCCGGTCGCGGCGATCCGCCCCGCCATGGTCAACGGCAAGCCGTCGCTGGAAGTGGACGAGAAGAAATGCATTTGCTGCGGTGCCTGCTTCCCGCCCTGCCCGCCGATGCAGATCAACGACGCCGAGCACACCAAGCTGGCGATCTGGGTCGGGGGCAACCACTCCAACGCGCGTGGCAAGCCGACCTTCCAGAAGCTGGTTGCCGCCGGCATCCCGAACAACCCGCCGCGTTGGCCGGAAGCGACTGCCATCGTCAAGCGCATTCTCAAGGCTTACAAAGAAGGTGCGCGCGATTGGGAGCGGGTCAACGAGTGGATCGAGCGCATTGGCTGGCCGCGCTTCTTCGAAGAAGTGGAACTGCCCTTCACCAAGTATCACATCGATAACTGGCGCGGTGCCCGCAAGAGCCTCAACTCTTCGGCTTACGTCCGCTTCTAAGTCCGGCGAACAACGGCGAGGTCATACTCCATCATGAAACTGGCAGTCCAGGTAAACGAGGGGCCCTATCAGCACCAGGCGTCCGACTCGGCCTACCATTTCACCAAGGCCGCATTGGAAAAGGGGCACGAGATCTTTCGCGTGTTCTTCTATCACGACGGTGTGCAGAACGGTACCCGGCTCACCACGCCGCCGCAGGACGACCGCAACGTGGTCAACCGGTGGGTGGCGCTGGCAGAGAAGTATGACCTCGACCTCGTCCTCTGCGTTGCCGCGGCCCAGCGCCGCGGCATCGTCGACGACGGCGAAGCCCAGCGCAACGGCAAGGACGCGACCAACATCGCGCCCAAGTTCCGGATATCCGGCCTCGGTCAGCTGATTGAGGCGGCGATCCAGAGCGAGCGGCTCGTGGTGTTCGGGGACTGAGGGAGTAAAGGTCATGTCCGAAATCAAGAAATTCATGTATCTCAACCGCCGCGCGCCCTATGGGACCATCTACGCGTGGGAGTCGCTCGAAGTCGTGCTCATCGGGGCTGCATTCGATCAGGAAGTGAGCCTGATGTTTGTTGACGACGGCGTCTACCAGCTGGTCAAGGGCAGCGATCCGTCGAAGTTGGAAATGAAGAACTTCACGCCGACCTACCGGACTCTCGGCGACTACGGCGTGCGGCACATGTATGTCGACCGCGCCTCTCTGGAAGCCCGCGGCCTGACCCAGGACGACCTCATCGAGGTGGCCTGGGAGGATTGGGAGACCGAGGAAGAGGTGGAGAACATCGTGGAGCTGGTCGACGCGGCCGAGGCTGCCGAGCTGCTCGCCGCATCCGAAGTCGTATTCAGCTTCTGAGGGAAGGGACCATGAGCGATCTGCATACCGTGAACAAGTCGCCCTTCGAACGCGACGCGCTGGGCTCCTGCCTGACGTTTTCCGTCGCGGGTTCCAGCATCCTGCTGATCGAGGACGGGGTGTACGCTGCGATGAAGGGTACGGCCGTGGCCGACCGGGTGAAGGCGGCGCTGGCCGACAAGAAAGTTTACGCACTGGGTCCGGATCTGAAGGCCCGTGGCGTCAAAGAGGATCGTGTGATCGACGGTATCGAGATCGTCGACTACGCGGGTTTCGTCGATCTGGTGGAAGCCAACGACAAGGTGCAGGCTTGGCTTTGAGCCTGGCCGCAGACGTTTTAATTAAGTGAACGAGGAGATGACCCATGCCTATCGACGTGAGCGGTAAGTCCCTGGAGACCGATGAGGAAGGCTACCTGGCCAACATCAACGAGTGGGAGCCGGAAGTTGCGACCGTCATGGCCAAGGCCGACGATCTGGAACTGACCAGCGAGCACTGGGAAATCATCAACTTCCTGCGTGAGTACTACGAGGAATACCAGATCGCACCTGCCGTGCGCGTGTTGACCAAGGCGGTTGGCAAAAAGCTCGGCAAGGACAAGGGTAACAGCAAGTACCTTTATGGCCTGTTCCCCTATGGTCCTGGCAAGCAGGCGTGCCGCTATGCGGGCCTGCCGAAGCCGACCGGCTGCGTCTGATCCGACGTAGTTACACCGGATGCGTTGGGCGGGGCTCGCCCCGCCCGCGCGACCAGGGTTGTAGGTTGGTGTGAGGCGTCCCTGCACCGGTTTGTTCGGCCTTCACCCGACTTGCAACGAAGCTTGAGGATTGCGGAAACATGTCGTTTCTTAGCGTCGCATTCGCCGCGTTGTTTTACGCCGCATTTCTGATTCTGGTCGTTGGCCTGGGGCGGAAGATCTATGTCTTCGCCACCACACCAGCGCCCTTGAAGATCGCCACCACGCCCGCGCCGACCACCCAGCCGGGGGTCGTACTGCGCATGTTCCGCGAGGTGGTGTTTTTCGAAAGCCTGTTCAAGTCCACCAAGTGGACCTGGGTGTTTGGCTGGATTTTCCACATGGCCCTGTTCGCAGTGCTGTTCCGGCACCTGCGCTACTTCCAGGACCCGGTGTGGGCACCGGTGGTCTGGGTGTCGCCGCTGTTCAGTTATTTGGCGTTCGCGATGATCATTGGTCTGGTGGGTCTGTGGGCACGGCGGTTTTTAGTGGACCGGGTGCGCTATATCTCGGCCCCGTCCGATCACCTGATGCTGCTGCTGCTGTTGCTGATTGGCGTGAGCGGCACGCTGATGACCTTTGTCGCCCACACCGACGTGGTGGCGGTCAAGGCCTTCTTCCGCGGCCTCATGTGGCCGTTCGGCGGCATCCCGAACCTGCCCGGCGATCCGGTGCTGCTGGTGCACCTGTTGCTGGTGGCGGTACTGATGATCATCTTCCCGGTGAGCAAGTTGCTGCATGCCCCCGGGGTGTTTTTCAGCCCGACCCGCAATCAGGCCGACAATCCGCGTGAGCGTCGCCACCTGGCTGACTGGGCGCGCAGACTCGAAGAACAGGCCTGACGGCTGGCGTACCAACCGAGGCGACGAGGCTAGGTCATGGCAAAAACCGATTTCGAGATCCCCGAGCTGCTGGAGTATCCAGAGATCCCCGCGATTGAAGTGGGGACGATGGCGCACAGCCAGCCTTATATTGCAAAGCCGGATTTCCAGGTCCCGCTGGGTTTTCCCGGCGAGCTGGTGGATAACTGGCAGGGCAAGGCCATCGAGGCCATGGGCGACCTGCTCGGTAAGTACCGGTCGCTACAGGTCTACCTGGATTCCTGCGTGAAGTGCGGTGCTTGCACGGACAAGTGCCACTACTTCCTCGGCACCAAGGACCCAAAGAACATGCCAGTGGCGCGGCAGGATCTGCTGCGCAAGGTGTACCGGCGCTATTTCACCTTCGCCGGCAAGTACTTCCCCAAGTTGGTCGGTGCCGTCGATTTGACCAAGGAGGTACTGGACGACTGGTACAGCTACTTCCACCAATGCTCGCAGTGTCGCCGTTGCTCGGTGTTCTGTCCCTACGGAATTGACACGGCAGAGATCTCCATGGCCGCCCGGGAGATCATGGATCGCATCGGCGTGGGCCAGAAGTACTGTAACGAGATCATCGGCAAGGTCTTCAAGATCGGCAACAACCTCGGCCTACCCGAAGCGGCCCTGGCGGATACGCTGGAGGGTCTGGAAGAAGACGTGCTCGACGACACCGGCGTGGCGGTCAAGTATCCGTTGGACGTCAAGGGTGCCGACATCCTGCTGGTGACGCCCTCCGCCGACTTCTTCGCCGAGCCGCACGTCGACGGACTGATCGGCTACGGCAAGGTGTTCCACGAGGCGGGCGTGTCCTGGACCCTGAGTTCCAAAGCCTCCGAGGCGGCGAACTTCGGCATGTTCATCGGCTCGTACGAAAATATGCGCCGGGTGTCGATGCGGATTCGCGAAGCGGCACTGGAACTGGGTGTCAAACGCATCATTTTCGGCGAGTGCGGTCACGCCTGGCGCGTCGCCTATGCCTTCCTGAACACCCTGGCCGGGCCGTTCGATTTTCTGGATCCCAAGTATCCGGTGCCGCAGCACATCCTGGAGTTCACCTGGGGCGAGATTCAGAAAGGCAAGCTGACCCTGGACAAGTCCAGGAATGATGACATGGTGGTCACCTTCCACGACTCCTGCAACGTGGCGCGCGCAACCCGCATGGGCAGCGAACCGGGCGGGCAGTTCACCTTCCCGCGCAATGTCATCAAGGCCGTATGCAACCATTTCGTCGACATGGCGCCCGAGACCATCCACGAGAAGACGTTCTGCTGCGGTGGCGGCGGCGGTCTGCTGACCGACGACCTGATGGAGCTGCGCGTCAAGGGTGCCAAACCGCGCATGGAGGCGCTGAGGAACGTGATCGAAGAGGATGGCGTGACGCACATGGCGGCGATCTGTGCCATCTGCAAATCCCAGTTCACCAAGGTCCTGCCCTATTACGGCATGGACATGGACATGATCGTAAGCGTCCACCAGTTGGTGTCGAACGCGATCATCCTCACCGGTCAGGAGACCGACGGGGATGAAGACGACGAATCAGCGGAGGACGCGGCCTGAGCGGCCGTTTCCGACAAGACGCGAACCAAAGGCCGCGCGGCGGCAATTTAGCGAATTTGGTAAGGAGAGTAACGATGGCGACTCCTAGTGACGAGATGAACACCAAACTGACCTGGCGGCGTTTCGAAGACGGCGACCACCAGTGGGATTCGTGGACCGACAAGATTTTCGTTGGCGACACCTCGCACAAGTGTCCGACCTACGTCCACAAGACGCCGCCGTGCCAGGGCAGTTGCCCCTCCGGGGAAGATATCCGCGGCTGGCTCGCCATCGTGCGGGATCAGGAAAAGGGCCCGGGCGGTATGGACAAGTGGGAATACGCCTTCCGGCGTTCCACCGAGGCCAACCCGTTCCCCTCCATGATGGGCCGGGTCTGCCCGGCGCCCTGCCAGGACGGCTGCAACCGCAATGAGGTCGATGATTTCGTCGGCATCAACGCGGTAGAGCAGTTCATCGGTGACAACGCCCTGGCCAACGGCTTCCAGTTCCAGGCGGGTGCCCCGACTGGCAAGAAGGTGGCGGTGATCGGCGGCGGTCCGGCCGGCCTGGCTGCGGCTTACCAGCTGCGCCGCAAGGGCCATGCCGTCACGATTTTCGAAACCGCAGACGAGCTGGGCGGCATGATGCGCTACGGCATCCCCAACTACCGTATCCCGCGTGACAAGCTCGCCGGAGAGATACAGCGCATCATCGACATGGGCGAGGTTACCGTGCGTACCAAGACCAAGGTCGGGGTCGACGTATCGGTGAAGGAGATCGAGGACAGCCACGATGCGCTGCTGTGGGCGGTAGGTTGCTGGACCGGCCGTGGCCTGCCTGTGCCGGGCTGGGAAGGGACGCCGAACTGCGTCAGCGGCGTGGCTTTCCTCAAGGCCTTCAACGAAGGCCGCATGAAGGTGACGGCGGAGAAGGTGGTGTGCGTCGGCGGTGGTGACACCTCGATCGACGTGGTTTCGGTGGCGCGCCGCTTGGGCCATATCCAGCACGTCAACCCGACCGACCGCCCCGAACTGGTGGTGCACGACGGTTTCGTCGCCCACGACACCGCGATCACGGCTGCGGCCCAAGGCGCTGAGGTCACCCTGACCTCGCTGTTCGCCCGCCGCAACATGACCGCCGCCGAGCACGAGGTCAACGACGCGCTGAAAGAAGGCGTGACCATTCTCGATGAGGTCATGCCGGTGGAAGTGGTGTTGGGTGCCGATGGCCGCGCCACCGGCCTGAGAATCGCGAACTGCAAGATGGAGAACGGCCGACCCGTGCCGGTCGCGGGTACCGAACAGTTGATCGAGGCGGACCTCATCGTCTCGGCCATCGGCCAGGGCGGCGACCTGTCCGGGCTGGAAGAGATGGACAACGGCCGCGGCCTGATCAACGCCGACGCCTTCTACCAGGTGCCGAACAAGCCCAAGCACT
>JBFZDU010000139.1:0-9707 GCA_041307205.1 Gammaproteobacteria bacterium
GATCGACAAGCTGTTCGTGGCCAGCACTCACGACACCATTCTGTGCTTCTCCAGCCGCGGAAAGGTGTATTGGCTGAAGGTCTACCAGGTCCCTGAGGCCGGGCGCACCGCGCGCGGCCGACCAATGGTGAATCTGTTGCCGCTCGAAGAGGGCGAACGGATCAACGCCGTGCTGCCGATCCGCGAGTACGCGCAGGGCCAGTTCATCTTCATGGCGGCCGCTTCCGGGACGGTGAAGAAGACCCCGCTGGAGCAGTTCTCGCGGCCGCGTACCAGCGGCCTGATTGCCGTCGACCTGCGCGAGGACGACCAGTTGATCGGCGTCGCACTGACCGATGGCCAGCGGGACCTGATGCTGTTTACGTCCGCCGGCAAGGCGATTCGCTTCAACGAGGACGACGTGCGCCCGATGGGTCGCACCGCCTGTGGGGTGCGCGGTATCCGCCTCGGTGCGGGACAACGCGTCATCTCCCTGATCGTAGCCAGCGAGGGCGACGTCCTGACGGTGACCGAGAAAGGGTACGGTAAGCGCACCCCGGTCGAGCAGTTCCCGACCAAGGGCCGCGGCGGCATGGGCATCATCTCGATCAGGACGTCGGAACGCAACGGCGAGCAGATCGGCGCGGTAAGGGTTGGTGACGGCGACGAGGTAATGCTGATTACCGATGGCGGTACGCTGGTGCGTACCCCGGTCAACGATGTCTCGCAGCTGGGCCGCGACACCCAGGGCGTGAAGATGATTACCCTGGCCAACAGCGAGCGCCTGATCGGCATCGAACGCGTCGAAGCGCTCGAAGGCGACGATGGCAATCTGCCAGCGGGCGATGGTGGCAGTGAAGCTGCCGAAGAATGACGGCACTAACCGTCAGGGCGCCACGCATGCCAAGGTTTATGACAATGTTTACCGCCCACTCAAGCGTCGGCGCCGACCCGCGACACGGTAACTGAATCCAAAGCAAAGGCGTCTTGGCGCTCAACTGAAATCGAACAGGAATCCCACACATGAGTCGTGTTTTCAACTTCAGCGCCGGTCCGGCGGTATTGCCTGAGGAAGTCCTGGAGCAGGCCCGCGACGAGATGCTCGAATGGCACGGCGCCGGCATGTCGGTCATGGAGATGAGCCATCGCGGCAAGGACTTCATGGCGATCGCGGCGGCGGCCGAAGCCGATGTGCGCGAACTGCTCGCGATCCCCGACAACTACAAGGTCCTGTTCCTGCAGGGCGGGGCATCCAGCCAGTTCGCCATGGTTCCGATGAATCTGTTGGGGTCGGGCGGCAAGGCCGATTACCTCAAGACCGGCTCTTGGTCGAAGAAGGCGATCGCCGAGGCCAAGCGCTATGGCGAGGTCAAGGTGGCGGGGAGTGGCGAACGGGACGGCAAGTTCATCGGCGTTCCGGCGCAGGACCAACTGGCCCTGTCGGCCGATGCCGCCTATGTCCACTACACCCCGAACGAGACCATCGAGGGGGTGGAGTTTCCGTACGTGCCGCTCACCGCCGGCAAGCCGCTGGTGGCGGACATGTCCTCGACCATCCTGTCGCGGCCGCTCGAGGTTGCGAAGTTCGGGGTCATCTACGCGGGCGCGCAGAAGAACATCGGTCCGGCCGGCCTGACCCTGGTGATCATTCGCGATGACCTGATCGGCAAGCCGCTGTCCGGCACGCCCACCATGTTCGATTATGCGACCCACGCCGAGAACGAGTCCATGTACAACACGCCGCCTACTTACGGCTGGTATCTGGCCGGGCTGGTGTTTCAGTGGTTGAAGCGTCAGGGCGGCTTGGCGGGTATGGCCGCGATCAACGAGCGCAAAGCCAAGGCGCTGTACGCCGCCATCGACGACTCCGCTTTCTATGCCAACCCGGTCGATCCCGCCTGCCGTTCCTGGATGAACGTGCCCTTTACCCTGGCCGATCCGAACCTGGACGAGGCGTTCCTGAAGGAGGCCTCGGCCGCCGGGCTCAAGACACTCAAGGGGCATCGCTCGGTGGGCGGCATGCGTGCCAGCATCTACAACGCCATGCCCGAGGCGGGCGTGCAGATGCTGATCGAGTTCATGGCCGAGTTCGAGCGCACGCGCGGCTGAAGGACGCCCCCGAACCGCCAAGACGCCATATCCGCCGGACGCGTTCGGGACAATCCGGGGCAATCTGGCGGCTGAACCAGCGAGACCACGAAGGATCCGATCCTGCAATGTTCAAGATACTCACGCTGAATAACATCTCGGTAGCCGGCCTTGATCGGCTGCCACGCGACAAGTACGAAGTGGCCTCGGAGATCAGCCACCCGGATGCCATCCTGGTGCGCTCGGCGAAAATGCACGACATGGAGATCCCGCCGTCGGTCAGGGCGGTGGGGCGCGCCGGTGCGGGCGTGAACAACATACCGGTCGAACGCATGACCGCGCGGGGCATCCCCGTCTTCAATGCGCCGGGCGCCAATGCCAACGCGGTCAAGGAACTGGTGGTCGCGGGCATGTTGATGGCGGCACGCAACATCGGGCCGGCCTGGCGTTTCGCCGCCGGTTTGAACGGAGCGGACGACGTGATCAACAAAGCGGTCGAGGCTGGCAAAAAGAACTATGTCGGTTTCGAGTTACCCGGGCGCATCTTGGGCGTGATCGGGCTGGGGGCGATCGGGGTCAAGGTCGCGAACGCAGCCCATGCGCTCGGCATGAAAGTCATCGGCTACGATCCGACCATCACGGTCAAGGCGGCCTGGCAGTTGGAGGCCAGCGTGGAACAGGCGTTGTCGGTCGACGACCTGCTGGCGCGGGCCGATTTCGTTACCTTCCATGTGCCGCTCACCGATGCCACGCGCGACATGATCAACGCGGACCGCATCCGGTTGATGAAAAAAACGGCGGTGATCCTCAACTTCGCGCGCAACGGCGTGGTGAATGACCAGGCGGTGGTGAGCGCGCTCGATCAGGGTCGCTTGTATGCCTATGTCTGCGACTTTCCCAGCAATCTGTTGAAAGAGCACCCGCGCGTGATCACGCTGCCGCACCTCGGTGCCTCCACCCAGGAGGCGGAAGACAACTGCGCGGTGATGGTGGCGGAGCAGGTCCGCGACTGGCTGGAAAACGGCAATGTCACGAATGCCGTGAACTTTCCCGAGATCAACTTACCGCGCAGCGAGGGCTTCCGCATCGCCGTGGTCAACAGCAACGTGCCAAACATGGTGGGCCAGATCTCGACCGACCTGGCGGCGGCCAACCTGAACATCCTCGACATGCTCAACCGGTCGCGCGGCGACGTAGCCGTGACCTTGCTGGACGTCGACCAAACACCCTCGGAGCAGACCATGCAGCAGATCGCGTCGATTGACGGGGTGCTGTCGGCACGCTGCCTGGGCTGCACACGGGACTGAGGCTGCGGGGCGGCGCGCCAATCCGGTGACGGGGCGGAGCATGGGCGAAGAAGCGCAGCTCAATGCGATTCGGCAACGTATCGATGCGATCGATGCGCAGCTCCAGGATCTGCTGAATCAGCGCGCGGCGGCCGCACGCGAAGTAGCCGAGGTCAAGCGCGCGCATGACCCGGACGCCGTGTTCTACCGACCCGAGCGGGAGGCGCAAGTATTACGCGAGGTGAAGGCGCGCAATCGCGGACCGCTGGGTGACGAGGAGATGGCGCGTCTGTTCCGCGAGATCATGTCCGCCTGCCTGGCCCTGGAGCAGCCGCTGCTGATCGCCTTCCTGGGACCGGAGGGGACCTTTACGCAGGCGGCGGCGCTCAAGCACTTCGGACACTCCGTCAGCACCCTGTCCATGGGCTCGATCGCAGACGTGTTCCAGGAGGTCGAGGCCGGCAGCTGCGACTACGGGGTGGTACCGGTCGAGAATTCTACCGAGGGCGTGATCAGCCACACCCTGGATATGTTCCTGACCTCACCCTTGTTGATCTGCGGCGAGGTTACCCTGCGCATCCACCACAACCTGCTGTCGAATGCCGCCGATCTGCCCGCGATCACCAAGGTGTATTCGCACCAGCAGTCGCTGGCGCAGTGCCGCGGGTGGCTGGACCGCCATCTGCCGCACGCCGAGCGCCAAGCGGTCGGCAGCAATGCCGAGGCGGCGCGGATAGCCCGCGCCGAACCGGGCACGGGGGCAATCGCGGGCGAGACGGCGGCCGAAATCTACGGCCTGAGCCTGCTGGCGCAGAACATCGAGGACGAGCCCGACAACACGACGCGTTTCCTGGTGATCGGCCGCCAGGCGGTGCCGCCTTCGGGTGACGACAAGACCAGCCTGCTGCTCTCGACGCGCAACGAGGCCGGAGGCCTGCACCGGCTGCTGACGCCCCTCGCCGAGCACGGTATCAGCATGAGCCGAATCGAATCGCGCCCGTCGCGGCGCGGCAACTGGGACTATGTGTTCTTCGTCGATATCCAGGGCCACCGTGACGACCCGCGCGTCGGTGAGGCCCTGGCCGCGCTGCGCCAGGCGGCCGGCATGTACAAAGAACTCGGCTCCTACCCGCGGGCCGTGCTGTGAGCGACTGATCCATGGTCAACCGTTTTATAGACCGGGCCGCGCCCGGCATCGCCGAACTGCAGCCGTATGTCCCGGGCAAACCGCTTTCCGAACTGGAACGCGAACTGGGCATCAGCAATTCCATCAAGTTGGCGTCAAACGAGAATCCGCTCGGCCCCAGCCCCTTGGCGCGCGCCGCCGTCGCGGCAGCCCTGGACGAGTTGGCGCTATATCCCGACGGCGGGGGGTTCGAATTGCGCACCGCGATCGCGCGACGTCACGGTGTCGATCCGGCCTGCGTGACGCTGGGCAACGGTTCCAACGACGTGCTCGACATGATCGCGCGGGTGTTCTTGTACCCGGGCACGGAGAGCCTGTTTGCGGAATACGCCTTCGCCGTCTATCCGATCAGCAGCCGCGCCGCCGGGGCGCAGCTGCGGATCGCGCCGGCACGCGCCTATGGCCACGACCTGCAGGCCTTCAGCGCTGCAATCAGTCCGGCTACCCGCGTGATCTGGATCGCCAACCCCAACAACCCGACCGGCACCTGGCTGTCGACGACTGAGCTGCGTGACTTCATCGAGCGGGTGCCCGGAGACATCATCGTGGTGGTCGACGAGGCCTATTTCGAGTACGTCGACGAAGTGGCATACCCGGATACCAGTGGCTGGCTCGGCGATTTTCCCAATCTGATCGTCACCCGTACTTTCTCCAAGGCCTATGGACTGGCCGCGCTGCGGGTAGGCTATGGTTTATCGCACCCCGACGTGGCTGCACTGCTCAACCGGGTACGGCAGCCCTTTAATGTGAACGCGCTGGCCCAGGTGGGGGCGCTGGCAGCGCTGCAGGACGCGGCCCATCTGCAGCGGTCGGTGGCGGTCAACCGCAGCGGGCGGCTACAGCTGACAGCGGGGCTTGCCGAACTGGGGCTCGATTTCATCCCGTCGGTCGGTAACTTTGTGGCGGTTCATCTCGACCGCCCGGCCGCTCCCGTCGACCAGGCGCTGCTGCGTGCCGGCGTGATCACGCGGCCGATCGCCGGTTACGGCCTGAGCGAGCACCTGCGCATCAGCGTCGGGCTGCCCGAGGATAACGACCGGTGCCTGGCAGCTTTGCGGGAAGCGCTCGGGCAATGATCAAGCGGCTCGCGGTGATCGGTGTGGGCCTGATCGGCGGCTCCCTGGCACGGGCGTTGCGCGAGGCCGGCGCGGTGCGTGAGGTTGTCGGCTGCGGCCGCGGGGCGGCCAACCTGCAACGGGCGGTTGAATTGGGCGTCATCGACCGTTATACCCACGTCATCGGCGAGGCCGTCGACGGTGCGGACATGGTGCTGCTGGCGGTGCCACTCGGTGCCATGCGCGAGGCCTTCCAGGCACTCCAGGGGCACCTTGCGCCAGGGGCCGTGGTCACGGACGGCGGCAGCGCCAAGGGTAGTGTGGTGGCCGACGCCAAAGCGGTGTTTGGTGTCATTCCGCCCTGGTTCGTGCCCGGCCACCCGATCGCTGGCACCGAGCAGAACGGGGTGGAGGCGTCGTTCGCGACCTTGTTCCGCGACCGCCGCGTCATTCTCACCCCGGTGTGCGATACCGATCCGGGGGCCACTGCGCGGGTCGACCTGATGTGGCGGCGGGCCGGAGCCGAGGTCAGCTATATGACGGTCGAACATCACGACGAGGTGCTGGCCGCCACCAGCCACCTCCCGCACATGCTGGCATTCGGCTTGGTGGATGTGCTGGCGCGCATGAAGGAAAACGACGAAATCTTTCGCTACGCCGCTGGCGGATTTCGAGATTTTACACGAATAGCATCATCTAACCCACAGATGTGGCGTGATATTTGTCTTGCAAATCGTGAGGCTTTGAGCCGCATGCTAGGGGCCTTCGCCGAAGAGATGGCGGAACTGGCGGATAGCATCGGGCGGGGTGACGGCGAGCATCTGCTGGCGGTCTTCGAGCGCGCCAAGGCGGCGCGGGATCGCTATGTACACAGCCTGAGCAAGTCTTGAAATAGGGCTTTTAATCTTTTGATAAAGATAAATATTTTTTTCATCTTTCCATATGTGCTTGAGGGTCACGGCCAGCGCCTCGCCCTGGGGGCGGCCTGCAGTTGCCCGCCGTGTCGGACACTTGGAGATGCACGCGCAACGCCTCGCCAGTTATCCGAAAGTGCGATTAACATACTGTTTCGACTGATAAAGCTTTACATGCCGTGCGCGACTGGCTAGGCTTCGCGCCTTTCCGCCGGCGTACGGCAGGTAGCGCTTCGAGGTTCCTTTGCATTCGTCCCATCTGCGCTTTTTCCTACAATCCGGCGGTAGCCTGAGGGGCCGGGTGCGGGTGCCCGGCGACAAGTCCATTTCGCACCGCGCAATTATGCTCGGATCACTGGCCGACGGGGTAACGCACGTCAGCGGGTTTCTCGAGGGTGAGGACAGCCTGGCGACCCTGCAGGCCTTTCGCGCCATGGGGGTGCGGATCGAGGGCCCGGAGAAAGGCAAGGTCGTGATCCATGGAGTTGGCATGGACGGCCTGCGCGCCCCCGAGCAGCCGCTCGATCTCGGCAATTCAGGCACCTCAATGCGCCTGATGACTGGCCTGCTTGCGGGCCAGGATCTGGAAGTGACCCTGATCGGTGACGCCTCGCTGTCGCGACGGCCGATGCGGCGGGTCACCGATCCCTTGGCACTGATGGGTGCCGAGATCCATTCCACGCCCAAAGGCACGGCGCCCCTGTGCATTCGGCCGCGCGGCGTCCTGACCGGTATCGATTACGTCTTGCCCGTCGCCAGCGCCCAGGTGAAGTCCTGCCTGTTGTTGGCCGGACTGTATGCCCAGGGTGAAACCTGCATTACCGAACCGGCGCCGACGCGTGACCATACCGAGCGCATGCTGGTCGGCTTTGGCTACCCCGTACGGCGTGACGGCAGCCGCGTATGCGTCCATGGCGGGGGCCGCCTGACCGCCTGCGACATCGATGTGCCGGCGGACATTTCGTCGGCCGCCTTCTTCCTGGTGGGCGCCAGTATCGCGGTGGGATCCGATCTGGTGCTCGAACACGTCGGCATGAATCCGACGCGGGACGGCGTGATCAATGTCCTGCGGCTGATGGGGGCCGACATCAGCGTGCAAAACCTGCGTGAAGTTGGCGGTGAACCCGTGGCCGATCTGCGGGTGCGGGCGAGTGCGCTGCGTGGCATCCGCATCCCCGAAGCGCAGGTGCCGCTCGCAATCGATGAGTTTCCCGCACTGTTCATCGCCGCCGCTTGCGCCACGGGCGAGACCGTGCTGACGGGTGCCGAGGAACTGCGGGTGAAGGAGTCCGATCGCATCCAGGCCATGGCCGACGGCCTGGCGGTGCTGGGCGTGACCGCGGAACCGACCCCGGACGGCATCGTGATCCAGGGGGGCGGCGCTATCGGCAGTGGGCGGGTGGACAGTCGGGGCGACCACCGCATCGCGATGGCCTTTGCCATGGCGGCGCTGCGCAGTGCCGGTCCCATTGAAGTAACCGATTGCGCCAATGTGAACACCTCATTCCCCGGTTTCGCGGCGCTTGCCGCGGCGGCGGGCCTGCGTATCAGTCAGAGAGTCGACTGAGGTGGCTAGTGTTCCCGTGATCACCATCGATGGGCCAAGCGGCTCCGGTAAAGGCACCATCGCCGCGCGTCTCGCTGAGTCCCTGGGTTGGTGGCTGCTCGACTCGGGGGCGCTTTACCGACTGCTGGGTCTGGCGGCCGGACGGGCGGGCATCGACTTCGACGACGCGGTGGCACTCGCCGACTTGGGGCGAAATCTGGCGGTCAAGTTCGAGGCGGGTAGGGTCTGGCTGAACGGTGACGACGTCACCCTGGCGATCCGCACCGAGACCGCGGGTAACGCGGCATCGCGGGTGGCCGCCATCCCGGCGGTGCGTGAGGCGTTGCTGTCTTGGCAACGCGACTATGCCCGCCCGCCCGGCCTGGTGGCGGACGGCCGAGACATGGGCACAGTGGTGTTTCCCGACGCCCTGCTCAAGATCTTCCTTGACGCGGCTCCCGCGGAGCGCGCCAATCGGCGTTATAAGCAGTTGAAAGAAAAAGGAATTGATGCTAGCCTTGCTGCGCTGGCTGAGGAAATCCGGGAACGTGACGAACGGGACCGGAATCGTGCCGTGGCGCCGTTGCGGCCGGCGGTAGGCGCCCTGGTCATAGATTCGACGGCAGTGGGCGTCGCAGACGTGTTCGAACAGGTGTTGCAGGCCGCGCGGGCGGTTTTGCCCGGGTCGGGCACGGGGAGGTGAAAAGCGCGTGACGCGATGCTGCGCTGGGTAATGGCGGCGGGGCGTCGTGCGTTTATTTTGGGTTCCCGGCATTGGCCGGGGTTTGTTCAACACACCAGAGACAGGCCTTAGGGTCTTTTTTGGGTGGCCTGCAATTGCATGTGGGTCGGGAATATCAACTCATGACTGAAAGTTTTGCCGAGCTCTTCGAAGAGAGCCTTATCAACACCAACCTGCAGACGGGCGCCATCGTCATTGGCACCGTGGTGGGGATCGACAACGAGAACGTGATTGTCAACGCCGGACTGAAATCCGAGGGCGTCATCCCCAAATCTCAGTTTCTCAGCCTTGATGGCGAGCTTGAAGTCGCTATCGGGGATCAGGTGGAAGTGGCACTCGACGCCGTGGAAGACGGCTGGGGCCTGACCCGCCTGTCGCGCGAGAAGGCCAAGCGGCAGCACTCGTGGACCCGGCTAGAAAAAGCGTTCGAAAACGAGGAGATCGTGATCGGCCGTATCAACGGCAAGGTGAAGGGCGGCTTCACGGTCGAACTCGAACAGATCCGGGCGTTCCTGCCTGGCTCGCTGGTCGACGTGCGGCCGGTACGCGATACCGCTTATCTCGAAGGCAAAGATCTCGAATTCAAGGTCATCAAACTCGACCAGAAGCGCAACAACGTGGTGGTTTCACGTCGCGCCGTGGTGGAGCAGGAGTACAGCGAAGAGCGCGAAAAGCTGCTCGAAGGTCTGCAGGAAGGCATGGAAGTTACCGGCGTGGTCAAGAACCTCACCGACTACGGTGCGTTCGTCGATCTTGGCGGCATCGATGGCCTGCTGCACATCACCGACATGGCCTGGAAGCGCGTCAAGCATCCTTCCGAAATCGTCAACGTCGGCGACGAAATCGAAGTGAAGGTGCTCAAGTTCGATCGCGAGCGTAACCGTGTATCGCTGGGTCTGAAGCAGCTGGGT
>JBFZDU010000140.1:0-6447 GCA_041307205.1 Gammaproteobacteria bacterium
CAAAACGAATCCTGCCGCTGATTGAAGAAGGCCTGGTGGATGAAGTAATCAGCCAGCTGATGAGCGGCAAAGAGGCTGCTGTCTATGTGGTGCGCTGCGGATCTGAGATCCGCTGCGCCAAAGTCTACAAGGAAGCCAGCCAACGCAGCTTCAAGAAGGCAGTCGAGTACCAGGAGGGTCGCAAAGGACGCAATACCCGCCGCGCCCGTGCCATGGAAAAAGGTTCGAAGTTCGGTCGCGTCCAGCAAGAAGAGGCCTGGCAAACTGCCGAAGTGGATGCCCTCTATCGCCTGGCCGATGCCGGCGTTCGCGTGCCCAAACCCTACGGCTGTTTCGACGGCGTGTTGCTGATGGAATTGATCACCGATGATCAAGGCAACGTGGCGCCACGCCTGAACGATATCTCCATGACTACCGAACAAGCGTTGGCACACCATGCGCTGGTCATGCGACACGTAACGCGCATGCTCTGTGCGGGGGTGGTACACGGCGACTTGTCGGAATTCAACGTCCTGGTGGATGAATACGGCCCGGTGATCATCGACTTGCCGCAGGCGGTCGATGCCGCTGGGAACAACAACGCGCGCGCGATGCTGGAGCGGGACGTAAACAATATGACCGCCTTCTATGGCCAGTTCGCACCAGCATTGCTGGAGAGCAGATACGCCAAGGAAATCTGGGCGCTTTACGAAGGCGGCGAGCTGCATCCGGAGGTCGAACTGACGGGCCGGTTTGCGGAGAATACGGCCGCTGCTGATGTCGATGTCGTGATGCAGGAAATCAAAGCGGCGTTTGCCGAACAGCAGGCGCGGCAAGAACGGCGCCGCGAAGCGGAAGGCCTGCAGCGTTATTCGTGAAGCAATCGGGCGGGGCGGCTGACGGCTCTCCGGCGGTGGTGTTCGGCCATCCGCAGGTCGGAGCCCGGTTCAGCAGCCTACGCGGGAGTCGCTGACTGGCTCCGCCCCAGACCGGTCTCGCGCCCGTCGCCCCGTTTGGAGCGACGTTGGACGCCAATCCCCTTGTTGAGCCAGAATCCGCGCAGTGTCCGCTTCGCTGACTGACCGTCATTCTGTTTGCCATTGGTCGGCCCAACCACGAGGAGAATTAAAGATGAAACTCAGTGCCGTGAGGTTGCCAGGTTTGGTGTTGCTATGTTCGCTGACGCTCAGCGGCTGCGGTGGCGGTGGCGCTTCAGTGCAGGCATCCACTACGACCATAGGGCAGGAGTTGATAGATCTCGAGGAAAGCTACAAAAGGGGTTTGATCACCGAACGGGAGTATGAGAATACGAAAGAACAGATCCTGGAAAGGTATCGGTAGTCCCCGCTCTTCGAGTCCTTTGGCCGGGGTCGCACCTAACTGCGGCACCGGAGCGTTGACGCTTCGGGTGCCGGGGGATGGGCAGCAAAAAGGCCGCGCTTACGCGGTTTCTTCAATCAAACAATCACTGTGCTGTGGCCGGAGCCACGGGGGCGTCGTGAAATTATTGCAGCTGTCTTGCTGGGTTTGGCTAGTTGCCGGCCAAGCCGTTTGGGCCGACGACCGTGGCGCGTCGATCATGTTTGATGCGGCCAAGGACCAGAGTCAGCTTACGCCGCCGCCGCCGGAGCCGGCTCGGGACGGGTCAGGCAGGTGCGCCGAACTGGCGGCGCGCATGGAGGCCCTCAAGGGCCGGCCGCAACAGCGTTATGCCGTGGCGCAGCAGTATGAAGCCGAGTGCCAACGCTGACCGGGTACGCCCAGCTGCTGTGTTCGGGCTGCCGCCGCAGCCACCACGAGGGGTCCCATGCCCCTGTAGCGCGTCAGTAGCGGCGTGCATGCCCGGGAACTGGTTAGAGGCTGCGAAGTCCCAAGCTGCGTGGGTGGCATTGCATAGGCCCTGCCAGCCACTGCAGGCCAGAAGATTCCGTGCAGCCGTTCCGGTTAAGGGATCTCAAGGGGCCACCGCTTTCCAACTGCCGTCCGGCTGCTTACAGAATAAGTATCGGGAGTTCCCGGACGCCGTTTTTGCCTTGTTGTAGATTTCCAGTTCCCGGCAGGGCGCGCCGTCCCGCTCCGAGCTGGTCACCGCGGTGACCCTGCCGAGATGGCCGGTCTCCGGGTTTTCCCAGGCGACCGCTGTTCCGTCTTCGCTGGCTTCGAGCGACGCGTTCACCGCACCGCGCAGTAGTTCCCAGTCGCGCTCGGTGAAATGGCTGGCCGGGGCATTGTTCAGAAAGGTCAGGTTGAAACTCGATACTGGCAAAGGTGCGGCCAGTAATGCGGCCACCAGCAACCATGAACACACGGCGGGCAGGTTCATAAGGACAGTCTCCTGGTCTTGGCTTGGGCGAGGACATGCAGCATTTGCACCCGGCTCATGATAATGCAACTGCGAGATTTTCGGCCTTGGCCGGCTTCGCAGCGGGCGCCTGGCCGCAGGGCCCGACAAAGGCTAATCCGCCGCCATTCCCTTGCGCTTCCTTTTTCCACCGTCCTCTAACCACCGCCGAGGTTTGCTAACATTTTCCTGCCCGTACCTGATGGCTCGCCGAAGGCGGTTTCAATGCATTCCCGGATCGGTGTCACAACGCCCATGGCCGGGCGCGGCATTCACGCAAGCATCGCTTTAGTTCTTGCGATCACATTCTGGTCGGCGGCCGGGTCGGCAATGAGCGGGCTGCCGGAAGCGCCTTTCGGCCGATGGGAGTGCCGAAGCCTCAGCCGTTCCGATTGTTCGATCTCGCCTGCGACTGGAATGGCGGTCTGCAAAGCCGATGCAGATGACGAGCTGCAGCACACTGGCCTAATCCTCGACCTGCGATCGGAACATTACATCCAAATAGCCGGGCACGAGGTCGAGGTATCGAAACTCCGGCATCTTGGCACTGCCGGCTTGTTTGCAGGGAGCGGCTGGTTGTTCGCGTCGGACCGCCAACTGCTCGGTTCAATCGTGATGTTTTATCCTGGCAGCGCCGATGCGAAGACCGCGGCCAGGATCAGGCTCTTTGTTTCCAGCGGCATCGAAAATTTTGATGTCCTCTACGGCGTTTGTACCGAGCAGCGCTAAGGAAACCGCACTTTTCGCCTTCTATCCACCCGGACGTTCTGGTGCTGGTGGCGGCTTTCGTCAGCCGCGGCGCCCTGGGTCCCTATCCCAGAGGACTGGGTCTTGGCGGCTATCGTCAACGGGCAACAGGGCATTCGACCGCGATTTGGGCCACGTCGGAGGGCCCAAGAAAAAAGGCGCCCCACAGGGCGCCTCTGGGCCAAGGCTGCGAGGCAGCCGCGGTCGGGCTCAGCGACGGTACTTGCGGCGGAACTGGTCCACGCGGCCGGCGGTGTCCACGATCTTCTGTTGACCGGTGAAAAAGGGATGGCAGGAGGAACACACTTCCACCAGCAGGTCGTGGCCCAGCGTCGAGCTGGTCTGGAAGCTGTTGCCGCAGCTGCAGGTTACATTGATAGCTTTGTAGTCGGGATGGATGTCCGCTTTCATGTCCGTCTCCGGCGCTGTGCCGTAGGTTGCGATCTCGATGACTCGATACCGATTCGGTGACCGCCGCGCTGGCGGCCACGAAGAATCGCGCATTCTATGGCAGGGCCCTACCCGCCCGCAAGTCTGAGCCTGCGGTCGTTCTTGCGCCGGGTTCAGCGGCGTCCCCCGCGGGCGAATGCCAATACGGTTGCGCTGGCCGGTGCGGGGGGTTCGGCGGCGCCGCGCGCCAAGCCGCCCAGCGTGTTGAGTCGCTCGCATAAGCCGCCCTGGCCCAGCAGCGACTGCCACATCATGCGCGAGACGCGGATGCACGCCGCCAGCGGATTGCCGGCGCGACGGCGTTCCTGGTCGATCCGCCATTGCAGGCGCCGCAACCGCTGCTGCTGCGCCGGCGGCGCATTGCCGATGCACTGCTCAATGGCCGCCAGGCGCATTTGCTCGAATCGGCTCGGGTCGGTGCGGGCGATTTCCGCCCATTGGTCGAAATTCAGCTCGAAGCCGTGTTGTGCGTTCATCGGCATTCCCCTCTAAAGTTTCCCACCTGGTTGCCGCTGACCTTAGTTTTTTGTTGCTCCTCAGCCCGAACCTAGCACAGCCGATTTGGCTTTGTCTTGCCGAATTAAAGGCGCGTTTTCAGACCCGGATTCCTCAACTATCATCAATAAAAACAGATAATTAAAAAACCCAAGGTGAATGTGCCGGAGTTTCGTCACGGTGCCGCGCGGGGCGGAATCCGCCGCAACTGCCGCACCAGGTCCAGCCGCCATTCCTGCCGTTGCCCGTCCTCGGTCTCGGTAACCAGGTACTCCGCGCCGGTGCGGGTCACGACATCCCGCACCCGGACGCGTCTCCCGCCGGTTTCCCCCGCCAGCACCAGCTCGACCCAGGCGCCATGCATCGCCAGCAGTTCGAATTCGCTGTGCAGGTCGCAGGCGATGGGTTGGTAGTCATTGGTCATCGCGGCTTACCTCCAGCCAATAATCGTCGCCGGCTAGCGCCAGGCGACACTCGATCGGGCGGCAGCACACGCTGCAATCCTCCACGTAGCGCTGGGTGCCGGCCGAGACGTCGACCAGCCAGTCGAGTTGCTCGCCGCAATACGGGCACTGCACCGTGCAAGTGCGCAACGCGTCCATCATGTAGGCTC
Organism: Gammaproteobacteria bacterium; assembly: GCA_041307205.1. GTDB lineage: Bacteria > Pseudomonadota > Gammaproteobacteria > Chromatiales > Chromatiaceae > JARRQB01. The sequence goes on from JBFZDU010000140.1 coordinate 4,626, forward strand.
GAACAGGCCGATGAGATCGTTGAGAAAGCACCACCCCAGTTCGGTGGCGCGCAGCGCGTCCGGCAACAACAGCCCGCGCTCGCGCGCACTGGTCAAGGCAGCGGCCAGCTGGCTCAGCGGCTGCCCGGTACGCGCCGCGTACAGGGATTCCTCCACGCCGGTGCGCAGGCGCAGGGCGTTGAGCATGAATTCGATGCCCAATTCGGTGGCATCGAGCACACGCGCGCCCGCGACCGCGGCGGCCGTGCCGGCGCGCGCCAGGTAGTCCTCGGGGTGCCGGACGCGCCAGCGCCGCACGATGTCCCCGTCGGGGGACGTGAGCTTGGCGTGCGCCCCGGCCCCTATGCCCAGGTAATCGCCGAAGGTCCAATAGTTGAGGTTGTGGCGGCATTGTCGCCCGGCCCTGGCATAGGCCGAGACCTCATACTGGACGAATCCCGCCCGGGTCAGCACGGCTTGGCCGGCCGCCTGCGTGTCGGCAACGAGGTCGTCGTCCGGCAAGGGCGGCGGCGCATGGTGAAACGCGGTGTTGGGCTCAAGGGTCAGCTGATACCAGGACAGGTGGGAGGGCGTCAGCTCGAGCGCGCCCTGCAGATCGGCCAGGGCCTCGACCGTCGTCTGCTGCGGCAGACCAAACATCAGGTCGAGATTGAAGTTGTCGAAGCCAGCCGCCCGCGCCGCCCGTGCCGCCGCGCGTGCCTCGGCCACGCCGTGAATACGCCCCAAGGCCTGCAGCTTGGCTGCATTCAGGCTCTGCACGCCGATCGAGAGTCGGTTCACCCCGGCCGCCCGATAGCCGGTGAAACGCTTGGTCTCCACCGTCCCGGGGTTGGCCTCCAGGGTGATTTCGCAGTCGGCGGCCAGTTCGCACCGCGCCGCCACCCCGGTCAGAAGACGTCCGATTGCCGCCGGTTCCAGCAGGCTCGGCGTACCACCACCGATGAATATGGACTGCAAGGGGCGTCCGGCGATCGCCGCCAGATCGAGCCCAAGGTCGGCCAACAGGGCATCCACGTAGCGGTCGCCGTCCAGCTCGCCCCGCAGGGCGTGCGAATTGAAGTCGCAGTAGGGGCACTTGCGCAGGCACCAGGGCACGTGGACGTAAAGCGACAGGGGGGGCAGGATCATGGGCATGGCGGTAAGCATAGGCACGACGACCGGGGGCTTGGTGCCGCCGCCGTGGGCTTTCTGCCGAGGCGTGTTGAACGGCCTGCGCCGTTCCTCGTAATTTCCCTTAATTTCCGTCCCGGGCCTGCAGATAGGCCAGCTCCGAGATCTTGGTATAAGGTCGCACGTCCGCGAGAAAGGCGTTGTAAGCAGCGTAGACACTTTCGGATGTCTCGTCCGCTTTGGCCACGTCGGCGACAACCTCTGCCGACACCTCGCGCAGTCGCGCCAGCACGTCCGCCGGGAAGGGGCGCAGCTGTACGCCGTGCTGCTCGACCAGCGACCTCAGGGCCCCCGGGCTACGCGCCATGTACTCGGCCAACATGTCCAAATTGATGGCCTTGGCGGCGTTCAGCACGATGGACTGCAGCTCGGGGGGCAGGGTTTCGAGGGCCTTGCGGTTGACCATCGCCTCCAGGCAGGTGCCTGGCTCGTGAAAACCCGGGTAATAGTAGTACTTGGCCGCCTTGTACAGGCCGAAGGCCAGGTCGTTATAGGGTCCCACCCACTCGGTGGCGTCGATGTTTCCGGACTGCAGCGCGGTGAAGATCTCGCCGCCGGGCAGGTTGACCGGGGTCCCGCCGAGGCGCTGCAGCACCTCGCCGCCGAGGCCCGGGATGCGCATTTTCAGTCCCTTGAGGTCGGCCAGCGAGTT
>JBFZDU010000141.1:0-13225 GCA_041307205.1 Gammaproteobacteria bacterium
AAGCCGGGCGAGTTGTCGGGCGGGGAACGCCAGCGGGCCGCGCTGGCCCGGGCACTGGTGACACGTCCGCGCTGCGTACTGGCCGATGAGCCCACGGGTAACCTGGATCGCGAGACGGCCGCGGCAATGCACGACCTGATGTTGGAACTCAATCGCGCTCATGGCACCAGCTTTGTCATCGTCACCCACGACCCGGAATTGGCGCAGCGCATGGATCGGGTGCTTCAGTTGCGCGATGGCAGGCTCTGGCCCTTGACGGTGTGACGCTTGCGGTACCTTTGGATCACGTGCCAGCGCCAGAAACCGCGCATCCCCAGGTAGCCGAGGCCTGACAGCAGTATGCCCACCAGCAGCGAACCCAGGTACAGCGGTTCCCAGATCTGGCCAATGCTGGCGCGCATCCATTCCACCGATAGATGGAATTCCTGATCCAGCTCCGGTTTGCCCAGGATCCAGGTGCCCACCACGTAGCAGCAGTACAACACCGGCGGAAAGGTCAGGGGGTTGGTGATCCATACCAGCGCCACGGCGATGGGCAGATTGACCCGCAGCAGGATAGCCAGCAGGGCGGCCGGCAGCATCTGCAGCGGCATCGGGATCACCGACCAGAATAGCCCCACGGCGACGGCGCCCGAGACGGAGCGCCGGTTCAGGTGCCACAGGTTGGGGTCATGCAACAGGGTGCCGAACACCTGTAGATGTTTGTGTTGGCGGATCTTGTCGTGATCCGGCGCGTAGCGTTTGAACAGGTGCCTGGGCATGGGGCTCGGCGGACGTCGGAAGGGGTCCAACGGCGGCTAATTGAAGCATGGGCGGCCGTTACTAGCCATATCGGCAATGCGACAAAACGGTGAATGAAAGGTTACCGTCCCAACGGCCAGGCTTGTCGACCGCTGTTGTGGGACCGTTGACGCGGACCCGGCGCTAAAACCACACTTGACTCCATATCGGGCGCATCGACCGGCCAGGACTGCCGGGGTGCTGCCCGGAATGCACGTGAATTTGCCAGGGAGGGCAGATGATACGTCTTGCGCTAGGGGTGCTGTGCGGCGCCCTTTGGTTTCACCAGTTACCCGGCATCCCCGCTTGGCCCTGGGCCTTCGCCGCCTTGGTCATAGGTGTGGGCGGCGCGCTGCGGCGTGCGCCAGGCATCGCCGGCTGCGGGTTTTCCCTGGCCTGGACCCATGTTTACCTGTTGTGGCTGGCGCCGGTTGCCGCGCCGGCCTCGTTCACCCCGGGCGATCTGCAAGTCGAAGGCGTGGTGGCGTCACTGGTGGAACGGCAGGACGACCGTGCCAGGTTCGTATTTGACATCGATACGGTGCACTTGGACGACGCGCGCGACCCGCCGCTGCGCGGCCGCTGGCGGGTGCGCCTCAGCTGGTATCAAGCGCCCGAGGATCTGGGCGCCGACCAGCGCTGGCGCTACCGGGTGCGGTTGCGGCCGGCTCATGGCTATGCCAATCCCGGTGGCTTCGACTACGAAGGCTGGCTGTTTCGCCAGGGCATCCGGCTCACCGGCTATGTGCGCCCGGCCGGGGGTGAGCTGCTGGCGCAACGGACGGGCGACTACCCGCTGACGCGTGTGCGTCAAGGTCTCTCGGCCGGCCTGGGCGGATTGCTCGGTCCGGGTCCGGCCAGCGGGGTGCTTCGCGCTCTCACGGTGGGGGACCGCAGCGGCATCGACCGGGCCTTGTGGGACGCCTTCCGGGGCACCGGCACCAGCCACCTGATGGCGATCTCAGGGCTGCACATAGGGCTGGTGGCGGGCGCCATTGGCGGTCTGGTCGGGTTAGGCTGGCGCCGCAGCCGGTACCTGTGCGAGCGCTGGCCCGCCGTAATGGCCGGTGCCCTGGCCGGCTGGTTTGCCGCCCTGCTCTATGCCCTGCTCGCGGGCTTCGCCCTGCCGACGCAGCGCGCGGTGCTGATGCTGAGCGTCGGCGCCCTGGTGCTGCTGGGGCGCCGCCAGGTACTGCCCGGGCAACTGCTGGCCGTGGCCTTGGTGGTGGTCCTGGCGCGGGATCCGCAGGGTGTCGGGGACCCCGGTTTCTGGCTGTCGTTCGGTGCCGTGGCGATCATCCTGCTGGTATTGCTGCGCGGGCAGGGCAGGCGCGGCCTGCGGCTGTGGCTGGCAGTGCAGTTCGCCCTTACCCTGGGGCTGGCCCCGGCATTGCTCGCCTATGGACAGCCGGTGGCGCTATCTGGGTTCCTCGCCAACCTGGTGGCCATACCCCTGTTCACCCTGGTGCTGGTGCCGCTGGCCCTGTTGGGGACGCTGGCCTGGGTTGCGGGCGTCGATACCACGGGGCTGCTGCTGCGGATCGCGGCGCGGTTGCTCGAATGGTCCCTACCCATACTCGAAGGCCTGGCGCAACGATCCGAATGGCTGTTGCAACTCCCCCAGCCGGGGCCTTTTGCCCTGGCATTGGCGGCGCTGGGTGTGGTGGTGTTGCTGCTGCCGCGCGGCGTGCCGGGACGTCTGACGGGGTGGGTCTTGCTGCTGCCGCTGGTTCATGGCCAAACCCCGGCCGGCGCCCTGCAGCCGGGCGACTTCCGGGTCACGGTGCTGGACGTCGGGCAGGGGCTTGCGGCCGTGGTCGAGACCCGCCGGCGGGTGCTGGTGTTCGACGCCGGTCCAGGCTATCGCGGCGGCCTCGATGCCGGCAGTGCCGTGGTCGGCCCCTTTGTCCGCCACCAGGGTTGGCGTGTCATCGATAGATTGATCCTCAGCCATGCTGACAGCGACCATGCCGGGGGTGCCGACGGGCTGCTCGCGCAGCTGCCGGCAAGGGCAATCCTGGTCGGCGAGCCGGCTGAACACGCCGCTTTGGACGCCGCGCCCTGTCGCGACGGCCAGGCCTGGCGCTGGGATGGGGTGGAATTCCGGATGTTGCATCCGGAGGATGGTCATGCGCGCAGCGGCAACGCGGCATCCTGCGTGCTGCGGGTGGCGAATGCGGCGGGCAGCCTGCTGCTCACCGGCGATGTGGAGAAGGCAGCGGAAGCCCGCCTGGTGGCAGACCACGCTGGACGGCTGCGGGCGGACTTGGTGGTCGCGCCGCACCACGGCAGCCGAACCTCGTCCACGCCGGCCTTTGTTGCGGTGACGGCGCCGGATCATGTGATCTACACGGCCGGCTTCCGCAATCGCTATGGCTTTCCCGCGCCGCAGGTGGTCGCGCGCTGGGCAGCGGTCGGGGCGATCGGCGTGAATACCGGCCAGGCCGGCGCGGTGGCATTCGAGTTCAGGACCGGGCCGGGGATCGTCGGCCCGACGCTGTATCGCGAACAGCGCCGGCGCTATTGGCACTATGCCGGCGCCGATTGAGGCGCGGCGGCAAACGCATGGAGCGGTGGCGCGTTTGGGTCGTTGCCCGGATGCGTTTATCATGGCGCGCGCCGGTCGCTGTGCGGCCGCGCGGCCCGATCAGCTGAAGAGGTGCATGCCAGGTGTTCGAAGTCGTCAAAGCCGGCGGGTGGCTCATGGTGCCCATCATCGCCTGTTCCATCGCCGCCATGGCCATCATCGTCGAACGCCTTTGGGCCTATCGCGAGCGCAAGGTTATCCCACCCAACCTGGTGGCCCAGGTCTGGCAACTGCAGCGTCACAACGGCCTCACCGCGGCCCATATCGCCTCGATTCGCGCTGCCTCGCCGCTCGGCCGCGTCCTGGCGGCGGCACTGGTCAATCGCGGGCACTCACGCGAGGTGATGAAAGAAGCGATCGAGGAGGAGGGCCGGCAGGTCGTGCACGCGCTGGAGCGTTACCTCAATACGCTGGGCACGATCGCGGCGATCTCGCCGCTGCTTGGACTGCTGGGTACCGTGTTCGGGATGATCGAGGTGTTCACCACCATCACCAGCGCCGGGGTGGGCAACCCGACCGTGCTGGCGGGCGGGATCTCGGTTGCCCTGATCACCACCGCGGCGGGCTTGTCGGTGGCGATTCCCGCTCTGATCTTCCACCGCTACCTGTCGGGCAAAGTGGACCGGCTGGTGGTGGCCATGGAGGCGCAGGCATTGAAGATGATGGAAGTCATGCACGGCGAGCGTGAGCAGTAATGAACCTGCGTCCGCGCCGCCAGGAACCGCCGCGCGTCGAGCTGACGCCGCTCATCGACGTGGTGTTTCTGCTGCTGATCTTTTTCATGGTGTCCACGACCTTCGACAAGCAGACGCGCCTCGAAGTGGACCTGCCCGAGGCCGAAACCCAGGTTGAACCGGAACGGCCGCCGGAACAGATCGACATCGTCATCGATGCCCAGGGACATTTCTATGTCAACGAGCGCGAGTTGGTGAAACACGACCTGGACACCCTCAAGCGCACCCTGCAGCGTATCGCCGACGGGCGGGAACGCCCGGAGGGACTGCCGGTGATAGTGACCGGCGACAAGGCTGCGCCCCTGCAGGCGGTAATGACCGTGATGGACGCGGCCGGGCAGCTCGGGCTGACCCGGCTGAGCTTTGTCGCACGCACCCGCGGCGACGGCGAGCAATGATCCGGGTGCGGCGGTCTCGGTGAAGCGCCTCGACTCGTACTGGAACAGCCGCAGCGCAATCGTCTGGCTGCTGTTGCCGCTGGCGCTGGTGTTCGGTGCGGTGGCCGGCCTGCGTCGCGTGCTGTACCGGTTCGGGATACTGAGCATAAGGCGCTTCCCAGTGCCGGTGATCGTCGTCGGCAATCTCAGTGTCGGTGGTACGGGCAAGACGCCGTTGGTCATCTGGCTGGCCGAGTATCTGCACGGTAAGGGCTGGCGGCCGGGCATAGTCGCGCGCGGCTATGGCGGACGCGCGACCCACTGGCCGCAGCAGGTGCGCGGCGACAGCGACCCTGCAGTGGTGGGGGATGAGGCCGTAATGTTGGCGCAGCGCAGCGGCTGTCCCGTGTGCGTGGCGCCGGACCGACCGGCCGCAGTCGCGGCACTGTTGCAGCACACCGACTGCAACATCGTGCTCAGCGATGACGGGCTGCAGCATTACGCACTGGGGCGCGACATCGAGATTGTGGTGATCGACGGCCAGCGGCGTTTCGGTAACGGCCTGCTGCTCCCGGCGGGACCGTTGCGCGAGCCGGTGCGGCGGCTGGGCCAGGTGGACCTGGTGGTGACCAATGGCGCGGCGCAGGCCGGTGAGTTCGCCATGCGGTTGCGCCGGCCCGAGCTGCTGCCGTTGCACCAGCCGACTGCCGCGATCGCCATTGCGCACTTCGAGGGCGCGCAGGTGCATGCCGTGGCGGGGATCGGTAACCCGCAGCGCTTTTTCCAGTTGCTGCGGCGCCACGGGCTGCAACCGCTGGAACACCCGTTTCCGGACCATCATGCCTTTGTGCCAGGCGACATCCGCTTCGGGGACGGGTTGCCGGTGCTGATGACCGAGAAGGATGCCGTAAAATGCCGGCGATTCGCCGATGACGATTGTTGGACAGTGCGGGTCGAGGCCCAACCCGATGCCAGCTTCGTACACCGCCTGAATGAACTGCTCGCGCAGTTGCCATCTGATTCAACCGGGGAACTGCCCAATGGACAAAAAGCTGCTTGAGATCCTGGTGTGCCCGATCTGCAAGGGCAAACTGGTGTACCGCAAAACGGCGGGGGAGTTGGTCTGCAAGGCCGATCGTCTCGCTTACCCGATTCGCGACGGCATCCCGGTCATGCTGGAACAGGAGGCGCGCCAATTGCCTGCCGACGAGGAAGTGGTCGCGGACTGATACCGACCATGCCCGGATATCACATCGTCATCCCCTGCCGGTATGCCTCGACGCGGCTGCCCGGAAAGCCCCTGGCCCCGCTCGCCGGCCGTCCCATGATCCAGCACGTTTATGAACGGGCCCGGGCCGGCGGCGCGGACTCGGTGGTGGTGGCGACCGACGATGCCCGGATCGAGGCGGCCTGCCACGGCTTCGACGCGGCGGTATGCCTGACGCGGGCCGAGCATGCCTCGGGTACGGATCGGATCGCCGAGGTCATCGAACGCATGGGCTGGCCCGACGACGCCATCGTGGTGAACCTGCAGGGCGACGAGCCCTTGATGCCGCCGACACTGCTCGACCAGGTGGCCGCAGATCTCGCCGCGCACGCCCAGGCCGCCGTGGCCACCCTGGCAACGGGCCTGGACGATGCGCGCCAGGTGCAGGACGAGAACGTGGTCAAGGTGGTGCTCGACCAAGCGGGCTATGCCCTGTACTTTAGCCGCGCCGCCATTCCCTGGCAGCGTGGCCGCTTCGTGCCCGGCGAGTCGCCCGCACCGGAGCTGATCGGCGGCATGCTGCGCCACATCGGGTTGTACGCCTACCGCGCCGGCCTGGTGCGCGAGTTCGTCACTTGGCCGGCCGCCCCGTTGGAGCAGATCGAGGCCCTGGAACAGTTGCGGGTGCTGTGGAACGGACGGCGCATCCACGTCAGTCTGGCCGCCAAATCACCACCGGCCGGCGTCGATACCCCGGACGACCTGGTACGGGTCGAGGCCTTGCTGGGTAGGGAGTGAGCAGACGTTCGTGCCGCCGAGCGGGCCGACCCCTGGCCGATAGGGCTCGGGAAACGCCAGCGCCAGCCCGACGGGGTCAGCGGATGATGCGCCCACCCAGGAGCGCGTCAAGCTCCGGCGAATAGCCGCCGTCGTCACCGGAGATCGGCAGCGTGAGGGTCTCCTGTACGCGTCGTAGCGGCGCGCCGTAGAGGTCCGCCTGCACTGGGCCCGGGGTCATCGCCTCGTTGCGCAGTACCACCGCGTCCGCATCGGCCAGCACCTCCACCAACAGCCAGCTTTCCCCGCCATAGCGGAAGCGGCTGCCGACAAGTCTGCGCAGGCGCTGGTGCAGGGTGTCGGGGGGCATGGCCGGTTGCTACCTCGGGGTAGGGCTTTGGTGAAGGTTCGTCTGCACCAAGGGTAGCGCAAAGCCCGCCGTGGGCGGATGGTGACGGTATGCACCACAAGCGGCGCGGTCGGCTTGCCACGCCCGGCCGATCGATCTACTTCAGCTCGGCGCCAATGATGGACCGGGGGGTCCTTGTCATCGGGCGGGTCTTGCGGTCCACGGCGGACACTGTGGCAGTGGCGCTGCCGGCCGCCCTCATGGGTACCGGTTTGCTGCCGCCCAGCAGGTGAACAAGCACGCGATTGGGATCCGGTCCCTGGGCCCCGGCACTGGTGCCATACACGAATTTCCCTCTGATATTCAGTTCGCCATGCCGGAACCCCGATGCGGCCGTGCCGACCGGGCAACACGGTGCGCCGTTGCCGGGGGCGTGCAATGCAGCGTAAATTCATCCGGCCGGCGGGCTCGCGGGGGCCGGCCGCGACCAGGTGCCAGGAGACCTCGGGAGGTTCGGGTATAGTGTCGGAGGCGGATGTCTGGCAGGCCCGCGGCACATGAGGGCACCTGGCGGCCGGTCGCAGCCAAAGTTAGTTATAGGTTTAGATAATTACTGTAAGTAACTGGTTAAAAATGGAAAAAGTAAAGATACTTTTCGTCTGCATGGGGAATATCTGCCGGTCGCCGACCGCTCACGGGGTATTCCGTTCGCTGGTTGAGAAGGAGGGCTTGGCGGATCGCATCCTGGTCGACTCTGCGGGGACCCACGCCTACCACGTCGGCGAACCGCCGGATCGGCGGGCGCAGAGCACGGCCCAGCGGCGCGGCGTCGAGCTGCAGGATCTGCGTGCCCGACGGGTCGATGTCAGTGATTTTCATGAATTCCATTACATCGTTGCCATGGACCAGGACAACTACCTGTCGCTGAGCAACATCTGTCCGGACGGACTGTACGAAAAGCTGCACCTGTTGATGGACTTCGCGCCGGCGATGCGAACCCGGGAGGTGCCCGATCCCTATTACGGAGGGCCGACCGGCTTCGAGCGGGTGTACGACCTGGTCGAGGCCGCTGCACAGGGGTTACTGCAGGAGATTCGGCGCCGTCACCTTTGAGTCGAGCTGCTACGGCCTGAATGGGGCCGGGCACCGACCAGCCGCCTGGGCCCCATAGCCCGGCCGTTGGCCGACTGATGTTTAAACGGGTTTAACGGCGAGGGGACGGACTCGGCCGCCCCGGCGCCGCGGCTTGGGCTTGGGTCGCCAGTCAACCGTCCTGGGCGGCATCCGGTTTGGTGTGGCCCATTGGCGCTTCCGCTGGCTTTGCGGGGGGAGTGGTTGGCGCCGCCACGCTGGCTGCTTGTGGCGTGGGCGCGGGCGTTGTCGCCGCGGCCGGGTTAGCCACGTTCTCCAGCGGCGGCGCTGCGGGTCGTGCCGTTGCGGTTGGTTTGGCGGGCGCTTCCGCCGGCGGCGTGGCCGGTTCTGCCCCTGTGCTCGGGGCGGGGCTCGGCGGCTGGGTGGGCGTCGCGGTCGGTGACGCAGCTATTTTCGGTAACCGATCCGCATGCTCAGCCCTGGGCGCAGACGCCTCGGTGCCTGATCGCGGTTGACGGTCACCTGGCAGGCGTTCAGCTGCTTGGCGCGGTGCGGTCTCGGCCGCATCGTCTGGGGTAGCGCCTGACTCGGTCGTCTCGTCGCTACCCGCAGCACCCCGTTCGCCACTGCGGCGGCGGCGACCGCCGCGGCGACCGCGACGCGAACTGCCACTGCGCTTGGTCGGCTGGCCGTCTTCGCCCAGCGGGCCGTCCGCGGCAGTAGCCTGTACGGCTGCTTCGTCGGACGGCTGCGTTGCTTCCACATCGGGCGGGATTGGTGCGACTGCCCCGGTTACTGGGGCCTTGGACTCTTCACTGCCGGCCTCGACGGGGCTCCGGGTGGTCTCGCCGGCGCTCGGGAGGCTACGGCGCTCGCCGGGGCGCAAGGCCTCGCCCTCGTTTGGCGACCTGCGTCGCTCGCCGGCGCGTGCGGCGTCGCCTTCATTGGGTGGTCTGCGCCGCTCGCCGGCGCGCATGGCTTCGCCTTCGTTGGGGTTTTTGCGGCGCTCACCGCCCCGGCCCGCGTCACCTTCGCCGCGGCGATTGCGGCCTGAGTCGGTCTCATCGCCGGGGCGCCGGTTAGTGCCGCGACCACCACGGTTGTCCCGGATCTCGCCGCGACGCCGCTCGCTGCCGCGGTCGCGACTGGCGCTGCGCGCTTCGGGGGCCGGGCGGGTCCTAGGTTGGCTGGTCTCTGGTTCGGCAGGCGGCGGTGTTTCGGCGGGGCGCGGGGTAAAGATGCTGGCGAACAAGCGGCGGATGAAACCGGTTTCTGCATCCGGTTTGACTGTGGCCGTTGCCGTCGAGGCCGGGGTCGGCGCCGCCGGCTCAGGTGCCGGACGCGCCGGGGCAATCTGGCGCACCGCCGGTTCCTCGGGACGGCGCTCGATGCGCTTTTGCACCGCCGCCTCAGTGGTTTCTGGTTCGGCCGCCAGGGTGTAGCTGGCGATGTCCTCACCGGGCAGTTCGTTGCTGCGGATGCGTTCGATCTCGTAGCGCGGCGTTTCCAGGAAACGGTTGGGAATCAGCAGTACAGTGATGTCGTGGCGCTGCTCCAGCTGAGCGATCGCTTGGCGCTTTTCGTTCAACAGGTAGGTGGCCACCTCCACCGGCAGCTGGGCCTGCACCCGCGCGGTGTTGTCTTTCAGCGCCTCTTCCTCGATCAGCCGCAGGATTGACAGCGACAGGGATTCGACGCTGCGGATATGCCCCTGGCCGTCGCAACGTGGGCAGACGTGGTAGTTGGCCTCGCCAAGTGAGGGCCGCAGGCGCTGGCGCGACATCTCCAACAGGCCGAAACGCGAGATGCGGCCGACCTGCACCCGCGCCCGATCTTCCTTGAGAGATTCTTTGAGCCGGTTCTCCACCTCGCGCTGATTGCGCGACGGCGTCATGTCGATGAAATCGATGACGAACAGGCCGCCGAGGTCACGCAGGCGCAGCTGGCGGGCGACCTCCTCGGCCGCTTCGAGATTGGTGTTGAGCGCCGTCTCCTCGATGTCTGCGCCTTTGGTGGCACGCGCCGAGTTGATGTCGACGGAGGTCAGGGCCTCGGTGTGATCGATCACGATGGAGCCGCCGGAGGGCAGGCGCACCTCGCGCCGGAACGCCGAGTCGATCTGGCTCTCGATCTGGTAGCGCGAGAACAAGGGTACCTCGTCCTCATACAGGCGCACCTTGCGCAGGTAGGCAGGCATCACCTGTTCGACGAACTGGCGGGCCTGCTCGTAGACATCCGGACTGTCGATCACGATCTCGCCGATATCCGCACGCAGGTGGTCGCGGATCGAGCGGATGATGACGTTGCTCTCCTGGTAGACCAGGAACGGCGCTTTGCGCTCCCGCCCGGACTGCTCGATGGCGGTCCAAAGTTGCAGCAGGTAGTCGAGGTCCCACTGCAGTTCCTCGGCGCTCTTGCCGACCCCGGCAGTGCGCACGATCAAGCCCATGTCCTCGGGGATCTCCAGCTGGCTCATCGCCTCGCGTAGATCCGAGCGCTCGGTACCCTCGATACGACGGGACACGCCGCCGGCGCGCGGGTTATTGGGCATGAGGACCAGATAGCGGCCGGCCAGGGAAATAAAGGTGGTCAGCGCCGCGCCCTTGTTGCCGCGCTCCTCCTTCTCGATCTGGACCAGGACTTCCTGACCTTCCTTGAGGATCTCCTGTGAGCTGACCCGGCGCCCGGATTCCTGTGCCTCGGCACTGAAGTAGCTGCGTGAGACCTCTTTCAGGGGCAGGAAGCCGTGGCGCTCGGCCCCGTATTCCACGAAGGCGGCTTCCAGGCTGGGCTCTACGCGGGTTACTCGTCCCTTGTAAATATTGGCCTTTTTCTGCTCCCGGCCCGGGGCTTCGATGTCGAGGTTGTAAAGTTTTTGTCCGTCGACGATAGCGACGCGCAGCTCTTCGGGCTGCGTCGCATTTATCAGCATACGCTTCATAGGTAGCGAATCTCGTTCTGCGCCGCTGTTGCCTTAGGCTTGGCGCGGCAACACCAACGGGCTGGCGGGCCGCTAATTCAGGCCCGCGCCGCAGTTGGGTGCCGCGCGTTGACTAAAGCGCCGCAGCGGCGGTGTGTACAGTACCGTGCCGGCACCTGCGGTGTCGGCCTGTTCGTGGTGCAGCCGGACCGATGTCAGGTGGCATGGTTGGGTCCCGAGCGGGGCGGGCCAAGGTGGCCGCTTCCACGGATTCGGCGTCACGCCCGTTCCATGCGTGATCTCGGCCGGCTGCGCCGGAACTCCGCGGCATCAGCCGGGGAGCAGAAAATCTGCGAGTCTCTTTGCGATTTCGGGCCTTTAAGCGGTTTTTTTCCCGCCATGCCGTAGAATCACCGCGGAACTCTATAACAGTATCCGGGAAAATGCATCACAACTTGTACATCGCCGGCTGTCGTCGCACCGACCGCAGGGACCCCGGGCATGGCCGGGGCTGACGCCGGGGGCGGAGTGCGCCTGATCCTAGTGGACGCCTTGGGCGACGGTCAGCGGGTCGACAATTTCCTGCTGCGCGAACTCAAAGGCGTACCCCGGACGCTGGTGTACCGCCTGCTGCGGACCGGCGAAGTGCGGGTGAACAAGGGGCGGGCCAAGCCCGGCCAGCGCCTGGCGCCGGGTGATACGGTGCGCGTGCCGCCGCTGCGAACGGCCCAGCGCGAACCGGGTGAGGTGCCAACGGGGCAAATTCAATCGATCAGAAAATCAATAATTTACGAAGACAAGCAGCTGCTGGTTGTAGACAAGCCATCGGGTATGGCAGTACATGGTGGCAGCGGCGTGTCCTTTGGTGTCATCGAAGCCATGCGTGCGGCACGCCCGGCAGCCCGGGAACTCGAACTGGTGCACCGCCTGGACCGCGAGACCTCCGGTTGCCTGTTGCGGGCCTTCCGCCGCAGCGCGCTGCGGCGGTTACAGGCCATACAACGCGAGAATCGCGTAGAAAAGCGCTATCTGGCGTTAGTTGGCGGCAAAAACCCGCGCGATCGTTTCACGGTCGACGTGCCGCTACGCAAGAATCTGCTCCAGGGCGGGGAGCGGGTGGTGCGGGTGGACGCGTCAGGCAAGGCGTCGCGTACCCGCTTCGAGGTCCTGGAGCGCTTTGCCGACTGCATGCTGGTCGAGGCGGCGTTGGAGACCGGCCGGACCCACCAGATCCGGGTCCATGCCGCCCACCTGGGGCTCCCCTTGCTTGGCGACGAGAAATACGGCGACCCGCAACTCAACCGGCGCTATCGGGAACTCGGGCTGCGCCGACTGTTCTTACATGCCTGGCGGCTGGTGATCCCCTGGGGGGAACCGGAGCGGCCTTTGACCATCGAGGCACCGCTGCCGGCAGAACTGGCAGCGGTGCTGCAACGACTCAGAGACGCGTGAAGCAGCAATACGACCTCATAGTGTTCGACTGGGACGGCACGCTGATGGATTCGGCGGCCCGCATCGTGGCCTGCATGCAAGGCGCGGCACGTGACCTGGGCATCGCCATACCGGATGCGGCGGCGGCGCGCGACGTGATTGGCCTGGGCTTGGGCGAGGCGATCCGGCGACTGTTTCCGCTGGCGGACGACACCGAGGCGGCACAGTTGATCGATCGCTACCGATGGCATTTTCTCGGTGACGGCCTGGGGCCCTCGGCGCTGTTTCCCGGTGCCGGCGCCGTGATCGAGGCGCTCGCTTTGGGCGACTGGTTGTTGGGCATCGCCACCGGGAAGAGCCGGCGCGGTTTGGACAAGGTGCTGGCCGAGACCGGCCTGGGGCGGCACTTCCACGCCACCCGCTGCGCCGACGAGGCGCACTCCAAACCGCACCCAGAGATGCTCGAATTCATCATGACCCGGTTGGGCGTGGCGCCGGGGCGTACCCTGATGGTCGGGGACACAGAGTACGACATGCAGATGGCGGTGAACGCCGGTGCGCACGCGCTGGGCGTGAGTTACGGCGTGCACGACCGCGGCCGGCTGCTGGCCAACGGCGCGCTCGATTGCCTCGATGACATCACGGCGGTCTTGCCGTGGCTCGAACTGCCGACCGCAGTGGCCTGACGCCTGGCCTTTACGAACAACCACCCACGAAGGAACCTAGACCCATGGTGGACAAGCACGCGGCGCAACCGGAAGAACCCGGCTGGGAACGCCGTCTGGTGGAGAGCCTGGCCCGCGATGCCCTGACCGAGCGGCGCCGCACGCGACGCTGGGGCATCTTCTTCAAGTTCCTCACCCTTGCCTACCTGGTGACCCTGCTGGCCCTGGTATGGCCGGAGCAATGGGCCGACACCAGCCTGTCGAAGAAGAAGCACACAGCTTTGGTCGAACTCGACGGCATCATCG
>JBFZDU010000142.1:0-2921 GCA_041307205.1 Gammaproteobacteria bacterium
TGCCAGAACGCCGTGGCCGCAAACCCCTCGCGCCACCACTGGCGCCAACGCTGCAGCGTGACGGGGGGGATGCGCAGCCGCTCGCACAGCCCCTGCGCCGAAGCACTCCCCGGCGGCGAGACCAGCAGCAAAACCACCGCCAGATACACCCGGCGGCCCGCAAACCGCACCGACGGCGATGTCGCCCGCCGGTCGCACCGCCCGCAGGTGAAGCTCAACCGCCGGGAATACGCCTCCCGTACCCCTGCGGGGCAGCCGCGCGGCTTACGCGGATAGTTCGCGACATGCAGCGGTCCCGCGCAGAACCGGCAACCCCCCAGCCGGGTCGCGGCGGCGAGTTCCTCATCGATGCGGGTAAGGACACGAAAAAATGCGGGATCTTGCAGCACGGCGTGGCACACTTCAGGGGTCTCCTGGCTTGGTAACCGGAGACTCCCCCGATGGGCTCTTGTTAATCAAGATCCCTGAGGGGGATCCTGCTCAAACCCTCACCAAACTTGATCGCCACAGGCCAAATCACCATCAAAAACGTTGGTCGTGCTCATGATGAGTCCGAGCACCTCGCCGTATTCGTCGACGACGAAGACCATCTGCACCCCAGATTCCCGGAACTGCTCCAGCAGTTTCATGCCGGTCAGCGATTCGGGCACGTAGACGGCGGGCTGCAGATACTCGGTAAGCTCGGTCGCGTCGCCTTGCAGGCGTTGTTTCAACAGGCGCTTGGCACTGATGACACCCAGTACCTCGTGCAGTCCGCCCCGGCATACCGGAAAGCGCGAGTGGTCGGACGCAATCAGCTTCTCCAGGCCGCTGTCGAACGGCTGTGCGACATCCAGATAGACGATGTCGCTGCGCGGGGTCATCAGCGAGGCGATCTGGCGGTCATCCAGCCGGAACACATTGCGCACCATCTCGTGCTCATGCTTTTCGATCACCCCCGTCTGCGTGCCCTCGGCCAGCAGGTCGTGAATGTCTTCTTCGGTGATGTTGGTCCCGCTGAGCTCCTGCTTTCCCAACAGGCGCAGGATCCCGTCGGTCGATACCGACAACAGATACACGAAGGGACGCGATAGCTGCGCCAGCAGCGCGACCGGGCGGGCCAGGCGTTGCGCCACCCCCTCGGCGTTGAATTGGGCAAGGCGCTTGGGAACCAGTTCGCCCACCACGATCGAGACATAGGTGATGCTCATTACCACGATGCCGGTGGCACCCATGGCACTGACCCGCTCATCCAGACCAAGGCGCCGCAGCAGTTCGCTGAGCGGACCGGCCAGTGCCGCTTCGCCCACGATACCGTTGAGGATGCCAATGGCCGTAATGCCGATCTGAATCGTGGACAGGAACTGATTGGGGTCCTCGCCCAGGCGCATGGCAACGACCGCAGATTTGTGGCCTTGATCGGCCAGGCGCTGCAGCCGACTCTTGCGCGCCGTCACCAGGGCGATCTCCGACATGGCGAATACCCCGTTGAGCACGATCAGCACAGCCAGTATGGCGAAATCCACGTGTTCTCTCCCGATTACGATCGAACCCCGAGGTCAGCTCGCTGCTGCGGGCCTTGCCCCGACCCGGCGTGCCAGCCACTTGCGGCCTTCCTCCAACCCCAGCACGCTGGAGGCCACCAGCGTGGCCAGCAGCCAGTCGAAGCCGCTCAAGGCCGTGGTGCCGAACACGGCTTGCGCCGGGGGCCAATGGACCACCAGCACCTGCAGCAGCAGCACGCTCGCCAGGGCGAGCCACAATTTGTGGTTGCGCCAGAAATTGGCATTGAACGCGGTGTCGTGCTCGGCCCTGGCGTTGAACACGTTGAAGAACTGGAACAACACAAAGGCGGTGAATGCCAGGGTCACCGCGTAGGTCGGGTCCCGCCCCTCCAGCCCATAGGCGAACAGCGCCAGGGTGCCGGTCGTCATGATCGCGCCGAACAGCAGCAGCCGCAGCAGGCGTGGGCCGGAGAGGATCTGGGCGCCGGGCGTCCTGGGCGGTTCCTGCATCAGGCCGGGGCGCGCCGGCTCTATCCCGAGGGTCATGGCCGGCGGGCCGTCCATGATGATGTTGATCCACAGCAGTTGGATGGCCGTGAAGGGCATCGGCATGCCCAGCAGGGTCGCGGCCAGCACGGTCAGGATGGCGGCGATATTGGTGGAGAGCTGGAAGCGTACGAACTTGAGGATGTTGTCGTAGATGACCCGCCCTTCTTCGACCGCGTGCACTATGGTGACGAAGTTGTCGTCGGTGAGCACCAGCGTGGCGGCCTCGCGGGTCACGGCGGTGCCGGTGTCGCCCATGGCCACACCAATGTCGGCGGCCTTGAGGGCGGGCGCATCATTGACCCCGTCGCCGGTCATTGCCGTCACCTGGCCGTCCGCCTTGAGCGCCTGCACTATCTTCACCTTGTGCTGCGGCGACACCCGCGCAAATACGGCGACCCGGTCGATGCGCCGGGCGAGTTCGGCCGCGCTCATATGGTCCAACTCGGCGCCGGTCACCACCTCGCCGTCGAGACCGAGTTCCCGGGCGACCGCGGCGGCCGTGGTCTTGTGGTCGCCGGTGATCATCTTCACCTGCACCCCGGCCTGCCGGCAGCTGGCTATTGCGTCCGCCGCCTCCGGCCGTGGCGGATCCATCAAGCCGATGAGCCCCAGGAAGGTCCAGTCCGCGGCCCACTGCCACAAATCCGCCGCGGGATCGAAGTCGCGCGCCGGAATCCTGCGCCAGGCGACGCCGAGCACCCGCAGGGCCTGATCGGCAAAGGCTTCGTTGGCGGTCCGGATCGCCTGTCGGACCGCCTCGTCCAGGGGCCCGGCGCCGCGCTCGGTGGCCCAGTGGCTGGCGTGTTGCAGCAGCACGTCGGGCGCGCCCTTGACGTACATCTCCACCGCGTCGCCCCGGTGGTGAAAGGTGGCCATGAACTTGTGCGC
>JBFZDU010000143.1:0-4760 GCA_041307205.1 Gammaproteobacteria bacterium
CCTGCGGATGGCGATCCGGCAGATGCCGACGTAGCCATTAGTGACCCGGCCAAACATCCGGTTGAAGCCGTCGTAGAACTTCTGCAGCGGGCCGGTTCCCTTGACTTTCGGCCGGAGCAGCAGTGCGCAGAGCGCCGGGCTCAGGGTCAGCGCGTTGAACGCCGAGATGATCACCGAGATGGCGATGGTTACCGCGAACTGCTGGTAGAGCTGGCCGGTGATCCCGGGAATGAAGGCGGTTGGCACGAAGACCGCAGCCAGGATGACGGCGATGGCGATCACCGGCCCGGTGACTTCCTCCATGGCCCTGATCGTTGCGTCCCTCGGCGTCATGCCATTTTCGATGTGGTGCTCGACCGCCTCGACGACGACGATGGCGTCGTCGACCACCAGGCCGATCGCCAGCACCAGGCCGAATAGCGACAGTGTGTTGATCGAGAAGCCGAACATCGGGAACAGCATGAAGGTGCCGACCAGCGACACCGGCACCGCCAGCAGCGGGATCAGCGTCGCCCGCCAGCCCTGGAGGAAGACGAAGACGACGATCATCACCAGCACCAGCGCTTCGATCAGCGTGTGCTGGATCTCCTTGATGCCCTCGGTGACCGACAGCGTCGTGTCGAGGGAAACGACATAGTCGAGGTCGGGCGGGAAGCTCTGCTTGATCTTCTCCATCAGCTTCTTGGCGCCATCGGCTGCATCGAGTGCGTTGGCGCCGGGCATCAGGTAGAGGGCGATCAGCGCCGCCGGCTTGCCGTTCAGGCGCCCCTGCTGGCTGTAGGTCTGGGCGCCGAGTTCGATGCGCGCCACATCCTGGACACGCACGATCGAGCCGTCCGGGTTGGCGCGTAGCACGATCTTGCCGAAATCCTCGACATTCTCCAGCCGCCCCTGGGCACGCACCGCGTACGTGTACTCCTGGCCCGGCGGCACCGGCTCGGCGCCGATGGTTCCGGCCGGATTGACGGCATTCTGGGCGTTGACCGCGTTGACGATTTCCGGAATCGTGATGTTCAGCTTGGCCAACTGGTCGGGCCGGACCCACAGGCGCATCGCGTACTGGCCGGCGCCGAACACGGTGACGCTGGCGATGCCCTTGACCCGCGTCATCTGGTCGTTGATGTTGATGTAGGCGTAGTTGGCGAGGAAGACGTTGTCGTAGCTACCGTTCGGCGAGTAGAGCCCGAACATGATCAGCGGCGACGCGGTGGACTTGGCCACGGTGACGCCGTAGTTGCGCACGTCCGCGGGCAGTTGCGATTCGGCCTGGCCTGAGCGCATCTGGGCGAGCAACTGGTCGGTGTTGGCATCGGTGCCGAGATCGAAATTGACCGTCAGCGTCGATTGCCCGTTGTTGGCGTTGATCGAATACATGTAGTTCATGTTGTCGACCCCCGACATCTGCTGCTCGATCGGGGTGGAGACCGCCTGCTCGACGGTCAGCGCATCGGCGCCGGTGTAGGTGCTGGTGACCTTGATCTCGGGCGGAACAATGTCCGGGAACTGGGCGGTCGGCAATCCGGCCATGGCGACCAGGCCGACGATGGTCATCAGGATAGAGATGACCATGGCGACAATCGGCCGGTTGATGAAAAACTTCGACATGAGCGCTTACCCCTTGGCTGCCGCTGCTGCCGTGGCCGGTTTTTCGGCGGGCGCTCCGGCAACGAAAGGTTTCGGATTAACGGTCGCGCCCGGACGTACCTTCTGGGTGCCCTCGGCGATCACCCGCTCGCCCGGCTGCAGGCCCTTGCTGATGATCCATTCCGTACCAACCCGCTCGCCAACCGTCACCGGGCGGATATCGACCTTGTTGTCGGCGCCGACGACCGCTACCAGGTACTTGCCCTGGATTTCGGTGACCGCCCGCTGCGGCACCAGCATCGCCCCTTTATCGACCGACATCGTCGCCCGAATCTTGCCGTACTGGCCAGGGCGCAGCAGGTTGTCCGAATTGGGGAACAGGGCGGCGACTTTGAAGGTGCCGGTAGTCGTGTCGACCTGCCGATTGAGCACTGCAACCTTGCCAGCGTGCGGATAGAGGGAACCGTCCACCAGGAAAAGTTCCAGCGGAATCCGCTCCGGCTTGCTGCCGGCGGCGATGGCCGCGTTGGCAACCTTGAGATATTCACGCTCGCTGATATTGAAATAGACCTTGACCGGATCGACGGTCGACACGGTGGTCAGTTCCGTTTGCATGCTCGGACTCAGCAGGTCACCGATCTGGGCCTTGGCGATGCCGGCAATGCCATTCACCGGCGAAGTGATTCTGGTGAATCCGAGGTTAAGTTTCGCCGTCCTCAGCGAGGCCTCGGCGGCTTCGAGCTGGGCCTTGGCTGAAAGGTGGGCGCCGATGGCGTCGTCGAGATCCTTCTGGCTGACCGCGTTGACCGCGGCCAGCGGCTTGATGCGGTCAAGATTGGCCTTGGTCGTTTCGAAACGGGCAATCTGCTGGGCGCGCAGCCCCTTGGCCTCATCAACCGCCGCCTCGAAAGTGCGCGGGTCGATCTCGAACAGCGGCTGTCCCTGTTTCACCAGGTCGCCTTCCCGGTAAAGCTGCTTGATCAGGTAGCCGGTAACCTGCGGGCGGATGACGGCGTTGACGTTGCCGTCGAGCGAGCCGATCCATTCCATGTAGATCGGCACGTCGCGCTGGGCGACACTCACCACATTGACGACCGGCGGCCCCGGCGGCGGCGCTGCCTGCTCCTTGTTGCAGGCGGCGGTGATCAGCAGGGCGAGGCCGGCCAGTCCGGCCATTGCCCACTTGAAGGTGCGGCCGGCGGATGGGAGGGTGGATGGGGTGGTTGTCATGACTGCTCCTGCAATGGGGCGACTCGTAATGGCTTGTTGTTCCGGTGTCTACGGATTTCCCGATCGAAGGTCGGGTGAATGATGCGACACCCTCCCGCCGTGCGCGATATTCATTTTACTTCGGGTCCTTCTGAATCCGATGCTTGCGAGTTACTTGCCGAAAAATTCTCCTGATAATGCCGGATCACCGCCCGTGCATTGAAGAAGAGGCGCTCTCTGCCCAGGCGGTCGGCGAGTCCGGATGCCTTGATGGATTCCATCACCCCCGGGCTCAAGTCAGCAAGCCAGAAAGTGGCTCCCGATTCGGTGGTGCGGCGCTCTCCCTCCACCAGCATCTGCAGGGCCGAATACTCGATGTCGAAGACGCGGCTCATGTCCAGGGCGATAACGCGTGGCTGGTGCTTTTCGACAAGGCTCTGGATCTCGTCGCTCACCTGCTGGGCGTTGGCAAAGA
The DNA here is from genome assembly GCA_041307205.1 of Gammaproteobacteria bacterium. Taxonomy (GTDB): domain Bacteria; phylum Pseudomonadota; class Gammaproteobacteria; order Chromatiales; family Chromatiaceae; genus JARRQB01. The sequence goes on from JBFZDU010000143.1 coordinate 3,269, forward strand.
ACAATCTTCCTTCGGGGCGCACGATCAACAGGCCGTCAAAGGTTTCGTCATCGGGATGCTCGGGGGAAAGTGGGCGCAAGACGTCAGCACCACGTTTGCGGCCGATGACATGGACTTTCGGGTGGGCGGCCTGGCTGGTGAGGCCAATCAGTGAAAGGATGATCGCCACCACGATTCCTTTCAGCGTGCCAAAGATGAGCACGCCGGCGAAGGCGGCCAATGCCCAGCGGAACTCCATGGTCCGGACCCGCCGGATGGCAACGAACTCCGCGGGTTGAATCAGTCCGACCGAATAGACAATGACCACCGACGCCAGAACGGCCTGCGGCAACATTCCGAGCATGGGCGCCAGAAAGAGCATGGTCCCAACTGCCGCAGCGGCGGTAACCAGCGAGGCTTTTTGCGATTGCCCACCCACGGAGCGAACCACGGCAGTTTGCGAGGTGCCGCCGCCGGCGGGCATGGCGCCGAAGAATGCGCCGCCAAGGTTGGCCGCCCCGCTGGCGAGCAATTCGCGGTCGGGCTTGATGGGCGGCTCCGACGCCTTGGCGAAGGCCCGTCCCGCAGCAATCGTTTCGGTGAAACTCATCAGTGCGATGCCGAGCGCCCCGGGGAGCAACTGTTCAACAAGTCCGGGATCAGGCAGGGAGAGCGGCGGGAATCCCTGGGGAATCAGCCCAACCGTTCCCACGCCCAGGGCATTGAAGCCAAAGAACCAGGAGGCTGCAATACCGCCGCCCACGGCAATGAGCGGGGCTGGCGAGTGGGGCCATCTTCGTTCCATGCCGGCCAGCAGCAGCAGCGTCGCCGCCGCGACCGCCAGGGTAAGCAGGGAGGTGTCGGGAAGCTCATGGATGAGGCTCAGGATGTCTTTGAAGAATCCCTGTTTGGTGATGTGGATCCCGAGCAGCTTAGGCACCTGATCAAGGATGATGACCAACCCGATTCCCGCCTTGAAGCCGGTCAGGACCGGGGTCGAGATAAAGTTGGCGACAAACCCGAGGCGCAGCGCCGAGGCCAGGAGCAGGAGCGCACCGGTCAGAGCGGACAGGGTGGCGACCGCCGTGATCAGTTTGCCCGGGTCGCCGTCCGGAACGGCAAGCCCCAGTTGCGTGGCGGCGAGAATCGCCAGTGTCGCGGTCGAGCTGACGCTGAGCACGCGTGACGTGCCGAGCAATGCATAGATCAGCATCGGCACGAAGGCGGTATAGAGGCCGACGGCAACCGGCAGTCCGGCTACCGTCGCATAGGCCATGGCCTTGGGCAGGACCACGGCCGCCGCGGTTAGCCCGGCGACGATGTCGAGGCGCAAGCCACCCTTGCCGCTTCGCGCGGTGGTTTTCGAATGGGCTTGATGCGTCATGGTGGCATTCTCGCGGACAGGCAATGGCATTGCCGTTGAAGTGGCATCTCGGTCAATCGCAAGCGGGCATGTCGGACGCTGTATTCTGCATCGCGCGCACGGCGACACCGGCAAGCAGAGCGGTCAACA
>JBFZDU010000144.1:0-15439 GCA_041307205.1 Gammaproteobacteria bacterium
CCGCCGGCGAAGTGGTCGGCATCAACACCGCGATCTTCTCGGAAAGCGGCGGTTCGCACGGTATCGGCTTCGCCATTCCGGTCCAGCTGGCCCAGACCGTCATGCAGGCCATCATCCGCGACGGGCGGGTGATTCGCGGCTGGCTGGGCATTACGGGGCAGGACCTGACCCCGGCCCTGGCGGAATCCCTGGGCCTGACATCCGCCGAGGGTATCCTGGTGTCCGGGGTGCTGCAGAGCGGACCGGCCGATACCGCCGGCATGCTGCCGGGCGACGTCATCCTGGCGATCAACGATCAGGTCATCGGCAATTCGGTGCAGCTGCTCAACACCATTGCCGGGCACCAACCGGGTAGCCGGATTCGGCTGCGCATCGTGCGCGAGGGTAAACCGCGCTTCCTGCAGGCCACGGTCGAGGAACGGCCGCGGGATGTGACCCAGTAAGCGCTGCCGAGGGTGGCGTTTCCCCGATGCCCTGCGGCCTGGACCCCTAGCTGGCCACCCTCAGATCAACGGCCGCAGCGCCTCCAGGAACCGCGCGTTCTCCGCCGCGGTACCCACGGTTACCCTCAGGCAGTCGGCCAGCAGGGGGTGGGCCCCGTGCAGGTTCTTGACCAGCACGCCGGCCGCACGCAGCCCGGCGAACACCGCGGGCGCGGGGCGGCGTGACAGACGCAGCAGCAGGAAATTTGCCTCGGACGGAAACACCTGCACCCCCTCCAGGCCGGCCAGGGCTGCGGCCAGCACCCCCCGCTCGGCGCGGATCGCCCGGGTCTGGGCATCGAATAGCGCCTGGTGACGCAGTGCGAAGGCGGCCGAGGCCTGGGTCAGGACGTTGATGTTGTAGGGCAAGCGCACCTTGTCGAACTCGGCGAGCCAGGGCCCCGGCCCCGCCAGCAGACCCAGCCGCAGCCCGGCCAGTCCGAGCTTGGACACCGTCCGCATGACCACCAGGTTGTGGTGCTGTCCCAGGGCGCCAAGGAAACTGGCAGCAGTGAACGGCGCATAGGCCTCGTCCAGCACCACCAGGCCCGGGGCCGCTTCGATCACCGCCTGCACGGCGGCGGCATCGAACAGGTTGCCAGTCGGGTTGTTGGGGTAGGCGAGGAAGACCACCGCCGGCTGCACCTCGTCCATGGCCTGCAACACGGCCGGCAGGTCCAGACCGAAGTCGTTGGCGCGCAGCGGCACCCCTACGTACTTCATGCCGCAGAAGGTCGCGATCATGCGGTACATGACAAAGCCGGGATCGACCGACAACACCACCCGCCCCGGCCCGGCCAGGGCCATGGCGATCATCTGGATGATCTCGTCCGAGCCGTTGCCGAGCAGCAACTGCATGGCGTCGGGCAGCTGCAGGCTGCGGCGCAGTTCGGCCTTGAGAGCGGCAGCCTGGGGGTCGGGGTAACGATTGACGTGCGTGTCGCGCAGCAGCGCCGACCATTCGGCACGCAGCGCTTCAGGCCAGGTATAGGGGTTTTCCATGGCATCCAACTTGATCAGGCCGCGCGCCTCCGGCACCTGATAGGCGGACAGCGCCCTGATCTCCGGCCTTACCCAGTGTTCAACCAGCTTTTCGCGATCGCTCTCGGGCATGTTTGCTCACCGCCAAGGCGCTAACAATTTGGTCACGGTCTTCACGCGGTCACGGACACGCCCGCGCGGCCGCCATGCATCACCGGAAGTGCCGGCAAAACGCCTCGGCGCCCTGAGCGTCTTGGCGCTTACCCGCTTCCCTTCAGGCGATATTCAGCGGCACGGGCGTGCGCCGTCAGACCCTCGCCACGCGCCAGGATCGAGGCCGTCGCCCCCAGCATGCAGGCACTCTCGGGCGAGACCATGATCAGGCTGGAGCGCTTCTGGAAGTCATAGACGCCGAGCGGCGAACTGAAGCGCGCGGTGCGCGAGGTCGGCAGCACATGGTTGGGACCGGCGCAGTAGTCGCCGAGCGGCTCGGAGGTGTAGCGGCCCATGAAAATGGCGCCGGCGTGCTTGATCCGGGCGGCAAAGACCCGCGGCTCCGCGACCGACAGCTCCAGGTGCTCGGGCGCGATATGGTTGGCCACCTCGACCGCCTGGTCCAGGTCGCGACAGGTGATCAGCGCGCCGCGTTCGCGCAGCGCGGTGGCGATGATGTCGCGACGCTCCAGCGTGGGCAGCAATCGGTCGATGCTGGCCTCGACGCGCGCGGCGAAGGCGGCGTCGGGCGTCAGCAGGATGGACTGGGCGTCCTCGTCGTGTTCGGCCTGAGAGAACAGGTCCATCGCCACCCAGTCCGGATCGGTGCCACCATCGCACACCACCAGGATTTCGGACGGGCCGGCCACCATGTCGATGCCCACCTGGCCGAACACTGCCCGCTTGGCGGTGGCGACGTAGATGTTGCCCGGACCGACCACCTTGTCCACCGGCGGCACCGATGCGGTGCCATAGGCCAGCGCCGCCACCGCCTGGGCGCCCCCGATCGCGAACACGCGGTCCACGCCGGCGACGTGCGCCGCAGCCAAGACCAACTCATTGAGTTCGCCGCGCGGCGTCGGCACCACCATGATCACTTCGGGCACGCCTGCGACCTTTGCGGGCACCGCGTTCATGAGCACCGACGAGGGGTAGGCGGCCTTGCCGCCGGGCACATACAGCCCCACCCGATCGAGCGGCGTCACCTGCTGGCCGAGCAGCGTCCCATCGGCTTCGGTATAGCTCCAGTCGGCCAGCTTCTGGCGTTCGGCATAGGCGCGGATACGACCAGTAGCGTGTTCGAGCGCCTCGCGCTGCGCCGCGGGGACGGTGTTCCAGGCCTGCGCGAGGCGCGCCAGCGGGATCTCCAGGTCCGCCGCCGACTGCGCCTGCCAGCCGTCGAAACGGGTGGTGTACTCGACCAGGGCGGCATCGCCGCGCGTGCGCACAGCGGCGATGATGTCGTTGACGGCCTGGTTGACGGCCTGGTCAGAGACCGACTCCCACGCCAGCAGGGCATCGAGCTGCTGGCGGAAATCCGCCGCGGCGGTGTTCAATTTTCGGATCTGTGCCATGGCTCCGGGCTCCTCGGTTCAGCGGCGCGCGTTCACGCCTTGGCCGCCACGGCCGCGTGCAAGGCGTTCACCAGCGTCATCACGGTGCGGTGTTTCATCTTCCAGGCGGCCTTGTTGACCACCAGGCGGGAGCTGATGTCGGTCATGTGTTCCAGGGGCACCAGGCCGTTGGCCTTGAGCGTGTTGCCCGACTCGACCAGGTCGACGATCAGGTCGGACAGCCCTACCAGCGGCGCCAGCTCCATCGAACCGTAGAGCTTGATGATCTCGACCTGCTGGCCCTTGGCGGCGAAATGCGCCCGGGCGGCGGACTCGTACTTGGTGGCGATGCGCAACCGCCGCGCCCCCAGGTCAGCCCCTGGCTTGCCGGCGACCATCAGGCGGCACTTGGCGATCCCCAGGTCGAGCGGCTCGTACAGGCCTTCGCCGCCGTGCTCGAGCAGCACGTCCTTGCCCGCCACGCCCAGGTCGGCGGCACCCCACTGCACATAGGTGGGCACGTCGGTGGCGCGGATCAACACCAACTTCACCGCGGCATGGTTGGTGTCCAGGATCAGCTTGCGGCTGGTATCCGGATCATCGAGGGGCTCAATGCCGGCCGCCGCCAGCAGCGGCAGCGTGTCCTTGAAGATTCGCCCCTTGGACAGGGCGATGGTGAGGGGTGCGTCAAAGTTCATACGGCCTACCCGTCGCGCCCCCGATCAGCCCGGCACCCGGTGGATCTGGGCGCCCAATCCCGCCAGTTTTTCCTCGATATTCTGGTAGCCCCGGTCGATGTGATAGATACGATCGACCACGGTCTCACCCTCGGCGACCAGGCCGGCCAGCACCAGGCTGGCCGAGGCGCGCAGGTCGGTCGCCATGACCGGCGCTCCAGTGATGCGCGGCACCCCGTTGCAGATCGCGGTATTGCCTTCCAGTTTGATGTTGGCACCCATGCGCTGCATCTCCTGGACATGCATGAAGCGGTTTTCGAACACCGTCTCGGTGATGGTCCCGACGCCCTCGGCCACCGCGTTCAGTGCCGTGAACTGGGCCTGCATATCGGTCGGGAACGCCGGGTAGGGGGCGGTGTGCACGTTGACCGCGCACGGGCGCCGGCCGTGCATGTCGAGTTCGATCCAATCGTCGCCGGTACTGATCTCGGCGCCGGCCTCGCGCAGCTTCTGGGTGATGGCATCGACCAGGCCGGGCGCGGTGTCGCGCACCCGCACCCGCCCGCCGGTGATCGCTGCCGCGACCAGGAAGGTGCCGGTCTCGATGCGATCGGGCAGCACCGCATAGTCGGCCCCCTGCAGATGCTCCACCCCTTCGATGATGATGGTGGTCGAACCGGCGCCGCTGACCCGGGCCCCCATCGCGTTTAGGCAATTGGCGAGGTCCACGACCTCAGGCTCGCGCGCCGCGTTCTCGATCACCGTGATGCCGTCGGCTAACGCCGCCGCCATCATCAGGTTCTCGGTGCCGGTCACAGTGACCAGGTCCAGCACCAGGCGCGTGCCTTTGAGACGCTTGGCGCGGGCCCGGATATAGCCGTTCTCGACGCTGATGTCGGCACCCATGGCGCGCAGACCGTCGATATGCAGATTGACCGGCCGCGAGCCGATGGCGCAGCCGCCGGGCAGCGACACGTCGGCGCGGCCGAAGCGCGCTACCAGCGGCCCCAGCACCAGGATGGAGGCGCGCATGGTCTTGACCAGTTCATACGGCGCCGACAGGTCATGGATGTTCCGGGTATCGACCTCGATGCGCATCTTCTCGTCCACCGTGAGATCGACCCCCATCCGCCCCAGCAATTCCATCGTGGTGGTGATGTCGTGCAGGTGCGGGATATTGCCCACGGTCATGGGTCCCTCGGCCAGGAGGGTCGCGGCGAGAATCGGCAGCGCGGCGTTCTTCGCGCCCGAGATACGCACATCGCCCGACAGGCGGGTGCCACCGGTGATGATTAGTTTGTCCATGGGCGGGATATCGGGGCCAGGCAAGCCGGGTCTTGGCAAAGACGGGGATTGTAGAGGAAAACGTTTGGCCGGTGGATCAGACCAAGGCGGCGTCGAGCACCGCCTCCAGGTTGCTGACCGCGGCGAGGTCGCGCAGCGCCGCCGGCAGATCGGCGAAACGCAGCACGCAACCGGCCCGGTGCGCCTGCTCCAGGCCCTCCAGCAACAGCCCCAGGGCGGCGCTGTTGGTGCGCTGCACGCCGGCCAGAGACAGGGTCATGGCGCCCGCCGAGCTGAGCAGCGGCCGCAGCAAACGCCAAGCCTCCGGGACGCTGGCGAAATCCAGATCGCCGCTCAGTTCCCAGCGGCCCGGGCCGGCGGCCTCCAGGCGCACCGGCATCAGCCGCGCAGTTCCTTGTTACGGTCCGCCAGCTGCCGGATCAGGCCGTCGATCCCGGCCCGCCGCACCTCGGTGGCGAAGGAACTGCGGTAGTTGCTCACCATGCTGACGCCGTCGATGACCACGTCGTAAACCTTCCACCCCTCGCCGTCGCGGCGCAGCCGGTAGTTGATCGGCACCGGGGTGCCGCCGGCGGGGGCGATCCGCGTCGCCACCGTCACATCGTCGGCCTCGGCCTGCATCCGCAACGGCAGGTATTCGATCTTCTGACCCGAATAGTTCAACAATGCCACCGCATAGGTACGCACCAGCAACTCCTGGAACTCGCGACTCAGGCTGACCCGCTGCTCCTCGCTGGCATCGCGCCAGTGGCGCCCCAGCGCCGACTGGCTCATGCGCATGAAATCGAAGTGCGGCACCACCATGGACTCGACCAGGGTGTAGATACCGCTGGGGTCCTTGTTGAGATCGACCTGGTGTTGGGTCACCTCGGCCAGCACCTGTTCGGCGGTGCCGCGCACCAAATCCTGGGGATCCACCCCGGCGGCCTGCGCCTGGGCCATGGCCGCAAGCAACAATAAAATGCCGCTCCGCAAAAACCCTCCGACCATCACTTTGCTCCTTCTTGCGCCTTACCGAATATGAACTGGCCGATGATCTCTTCCAGCACCAGGGCAGACTGGGTCATGGTGAGTTCCGAACCGTCCCCGAGATTGGTGAGGCTGCCGCCCGGATCCAACCCGACATACTGTTCGCCCAGCAGGCCCGCAGTCAGGATCTTGGCGAAGGTATCCTCGGGGATCTGGTCGTACTGCGAATAAATGCTCAAAACCGCCACCGCACGGAAATCCTTTTTATCGTAATAAATGTTCTTGACCCGCCCGACCTCGACGCCCGCCATGGTCACCGGTGATTTGGCCTTCAGCCCGCCGATGTTGTCGAACCGGGCGATCACCTCGTAGCTGTCCCCGGTATTGAGCGTGCCCAGATTGCTCACCTGCAGTGCCAGGAAAAACAGGGCGACCAGCCCCAACGCCATGAAGGCGCCGACCAGGATCTCCAGTTGTCTCGTCTTCGACATTCCACACGTCCCCGGGTTTCACCGCCGCGGCACAGGCCGCCGCAACTTACGATCCCAATAGCTCTGTCACGGGTATAGCCATGCGGCCGCGACCTCAGCCGAACATCAAGGCGGTCAGAACGAAATCCAGCCCCAGCACCGCCAACGCGGAATGCACCACCGTACGGGTGGTGGCGCGGCTCACCCCTTCGGAGGTCGGCACGCAGTCGTAGCCCTGAAAGATGGCGATCCAGGTACAGACGAAACCAAACACCAGGCTCTTGATGATGCCGTTGACGACATCCTCGTCCCAGTCAATCTTGGACTGCATCTGCGCCCAATAGGTGCCGTCGTCGACCCCGAGCAGACCGACGCCGACGAACCACCCGCCCAGCACCCCGAGCATACTGAACAGGGCCGCCAGCAGGGGCATGGACAGAATACCGGCCGCCAGGCGCGGCGTCAGCACCCGCCGCACCGGGTTGACGGCCATCATCTCCAGACCGGACAGCTGCTCGGTGGCCTTCATCAGCCCGATCTCGGCACTGAGGGCCGAACCGGCGCGACCCGCGAACAGCAGAGCGGTGACCACCGGGCCCAGCTCGCGCACCAGCGACGCCGCCACCATCTGCCCGAGCGCGGCCTCCGAACCAAAGTCGGACAGCACGGTAAAGCCCTGCAGCCCCAGCACCATGCCGACAAACACGCCCGACACCGCGATGATCAGGACAGTCAGCACCCCGACCGAATACAGCTGTTCCAGCAGCAGCCGCGGCCGGCGCAGCAACTCGTCCATGCCGCGGAGCATGCCCAACAACAGCAGGTGGCCCCGCCCCAGGCGCTCCATCACGCCCAGCCCGGTACGCCCCAACTGCGCCAGCAGCTCGATCATCGGCCGCCCCCCAGCAGATCCGCTTCGAGGGGGTCCGCGGGGTAGTGGAAAGGCACTGGCCCGTCGGGTAAGCCATTCATGAACTGCCGGGTCCAGGCCCTGCCCGATTGGAGCAGTTGTTCGGGGCGCCCGGATTCGATCACCCGACCGTCCGAGATCACGTACAACAGGTCGGCAATGGTCGCGGCTTCGCGCACATCGTGGCTCACCACAATGCTGGTGAGATGCGCGGCGTCGTTGAGCCGCCGGATCAGCTGCACCAGCACCCCCATGGAGATCGGGTCCTGTCCGGTGAAGGGTTCGTCATACATGATCATCATCGGGTCAAGCGCGATTGCCCGCGCCAGCGCCACCCGCCGCGCCATGCCGCCGGACAGTTCGCTGGGCATCAGGTCGCGCGCCCCGCGCAGGCCCACCGCCTCGAGTTTGAGCAGCACCAGCTTGCGGATCATCGACGCGGTCAGCGCCGTGTGCTCGCGCAAGGGGTAGGCGACGTTCTCGAACACCGACAGGTCGGTCAACAGCGCCCCGCTCTGAAACAGCATGCCCATGCGCATGCGCAGGCGGTACAGCTCGCGGGTGCTCAGCGCGTGCACGTTCAGGCCGTCGACTTCCACGGTCCCGGCGTCGGGACGCAACTGCCCCCCGATGAGCTTGAGCAGGGTCGTCTTGCCGGTGCCGGAAGGACCCATCACGGCGGTAACCTGGCCGCGCGGGATATCCATGTCGATCCCCTCGAAGATCACCCGGCTGCCGCGGCTGAAATGCAGCCCCCGGATCTTGACCAAGGGGGGCGCCCGATGCGCGGACGGACCCCGGGGCCGGGGTGCGGCGGGTCCTGACGGCACGCTAGCGGCCGGCCGGGGCTGGGCGGCGGAGCGCTTGCGGCCTTTGCTCACGAGGACTCCCTGAACGTACTGCGGTGACTACAAAGGCGCCGATTCTCCAGCCGCCCCCGCGCAGCGTCAAGCAGCAGCGCCCCTTCGCCGGCGTCCGTCCGCAGTGACTGGTACCCGGCGACAAACCGGTTAGACTCAGCGCACCACCCCGGGGAAACTGGCAGCAGATGGCCGACATCATCCCTTTCCGCCGCGGCAAGGCGGGCGAACGACACCAGGGCAAGACCCTGTGCCGCAATGGCCACCACAAGTGGCAGCTGGACGCGAACGCGGTGTTTGACGTCAAGCAGGGCAAGCTGGTGACGCGCTACCGTTGTACCCGCTGTGGCGCGGTACGCAATGAAGCCCGTTGAACCGACCGACTGCCAGGCGCTACCGCGGAGCGCGGTCGCACGCGCCTGCCCCGACCGCCGCCGCTGTGCACCGATCCGACCCTGGCCTGACTAGGGATTTCAGCCGCGGCAATCCCGGCCTCGGCCATGGCCGCCCGGCCACGCCGACCGCGGCTGGTAACGAGCGACGCAATCGGCTCGAACGCCGCCAATATAGGCCTGTTCCCGGGCGTTGCCACCGTGATCACGCCTTAGGCGGTACGTTTGCCGGACCCGCCCGCTGCAGGTCGCGGCGCGCTCAAATTCGCGCTCGACATCGCCGTCGGCAATGCAGTGGCGCCAATCTGTACAATCTGCTCGCCGCTCGATATTCGACCGCAGGTACAGCGCTTTGCCAGGGGGAAGCACGTGATTGCAGAGGATGTCACCGAAGACCAGAAGCTGCGCTCGCTGGGGCTGGCGGTCATCGAGACCGAGGCGGCCGCGGTGGCCGCGCTGGCGCCGCGCATCAATGGCGCCTTCACCACGGCCTGCCGCCATATGCTGGCTTGCGCCGGGCGCGTAGTGGTCATCGGCATGGGCAAGTCAGGGCACATCGGAAGCAAGATCGCCGCCACCTTGGCCAGCACCGGGACCCCGGCCTTCTTCGTCCACCCCGGCGAGGCCAGCCACGGCGACCTGGGCATGATCACCCCGGGCGACGTGGTACTGGCCCTGTCCAACTCCGGCGAGACCAGCGAAATCATCACCATCCTGCCGCTGATCAAACGCATGGGTGCCCCGTTGATCGCCATGACCGGCAAACCCGATTCGACCCTGGCCCGCGAGGCCGACGTGAACCTGGACGTCAGCGTCGCCAAGGAGGCCTGTCCGCTCGGCCTGGCGCCCACGGCGAGCACTACCGCGGCCCTCGCCATGGGTGACGCCCTGGCCGTCGCCCTGCTCGAGGCACGCGGCTTTACGGCCAACGACTTCGCGCTCTCCCACCCCGGCGGCAGCCTGGGGCGGCGCCTGCTGTTGCACGTCAGCGACATCATGCACAGCGGCGCCCGAATCCCCCAGGTGGTGCGCAGCGCCAGCCTGCGCGACGCCCTGTTCGAGATGACCGCCAAGGGCCTGGGCATGACCGCGGTGGTGGACGAGGCCGGGCAGGTGGTCGGGGTGTTCACCGACGGCGACCTGCGGCGGACCCTGGATCGGGGCGTGGACGTGCGCACCGGCCTGGTCACCGAGGTGATGACCTCGGGTGGCGTCTCCATCACCCCCGAACGCCTTGCCGCGGAAGCCCTGAAGCTGATGGAAGACCGAAAAATCAACGCCCTGCTCGTGGTCGATGGCGCGGGGCGCCTGGTCGGCGCCCTCAATATGCACGACCTGCTGCGGGCCGGAGTGGTGTAACTTCGAAACCCTTTAGGCAGGCGCCGCCCCGCGAGCGGCGCCGAGGACGGCACATGCAGGACCTGACCCAGAAAGCAGCCCAGATTCGCCTGGTGATATTCGACGTGGACGGGGTGCTGACCGACGGCAGCCTGTTCCTTGGCGACGACGGCCAGGAATACAAGGCATTCCATTCCAAAGACGGCCACGGCATGGTGATGCTGCAGAACGCCGGGGTACAAATCGCCATCATCACCGGGCGCACCTCCGAGGTGGTGCGGATACGCATGGCCAGCCTGGGCATTCAGCATCTCTACCAAGGCCGGCGCGAAAAGCTGCCCGCATACGAAGAACTCAAGCAGGCCACCGGCTTCGAAGACGCCGCAATCGCCTACGTCGGCGACGACGTGGTCGACCTGCCGGTGATGCGGCGCGTCGGGCTTGCGATTGCGGTGCAGGACGCCCATCCCTTGACCAAACAACATGCCCACTGGATCACGCCCACCGGCGGCGGCCGCGGCGCCGCGCGCGAGGTCTGCGAGTTCCTGATGGACGCCCAGGGCAAGTTGCAGTCCGCCCTGGCCCGTTACCTGGACTAGCCTTGCATCACCCCCGCCTGATCGCCGTCGCGCTGTTGATCCTGGCCGGCTTCAGCTGGTGGCTGGCCGAGGAGGCCTGGCTGGGCACCGAACAGCTGCCAGGCGGGCAGGACGCGACGCGGGTCGCCGACTATTACGTCCGCGGCTTGGAGGTCACAACCATGACCCCGGAGGGCCGCCCGGCGCGCCGGCTGCGCACCGGCGATCTGCGCCACTTCCAGGCCGACGCCACCACCGAACTGACCGACGCCAAGCTGACCATCTTCCAGAACGACAAGCCCCCGCTGGAGATCTCGGCCGAGCGCGGCTGGGTGTCGGCCGATGGCGAGCTGGTGCTGCTGCAGGGCGCGGTGGCCATCGAGCGGGCCGCCGGCCCCGGCACGCGCCCTCTGAAGGTGGTGACCCGGGACCTGCGCGTACAGCCGCGCCAGGACTATGCGGAAACCGATGCGCGGGTTAGGGTTACCAGCCTTGAAGACGAAGTCGAGGCGGTCGGCATGCAGGCGTGGCTGCGTGAACCGGCGCGCCTGAAACTGCTATCCCAGGTCAGAGGACACCATGTACCGCGCTAGACCCTGTACTTCGGCCCTGTTGGGTCTGGCGCTGGCGGCCTGGAGCGGCACGGCCCCGGCGCTCTCCAGCGACAAGGAACAGCCCATCAACCTGGAGGCCGACAGCGTAGAACTGGACGAAGGCACGGGTGTCAGCGTCTACCAGGGCAACGTCGACCTCAAGCAGGGCAGCATGCGGCTGGAGGCCGACAAGGTCACCGTGCACCTGGCCGGCAGCCGCCCGAGCAAGGTCGTCGCCGAGGGGCGTCCGGTCAAGTTCCAGCAGCGGCCGGACAACAGCAAACAGCTGATCGAGGGCCGCGCCCGCCGCGCCGAGTACCGCATGGACAGCGAGGAACTGGTGCTGATCGGCGGCGCCACCCTGACGCAGGGCAAGGACAGCTTCGCCAGTGACCGGATCGTCTACGACCGGGTGCAGGCCAGGGTCAAGGCTGGCGCCGCGGCCCAGGGCAAGGAACGCGTCAAGATCACCATCGGCCGGCAGCGTGAAGGCGCCGAATGAGCCGACTGGCCGCCGAAGGACTGGTCAAGTGTTACCGGGACCGGGCCGTGGTCAACGGCGTGAGTCTGCACGTCGACGACGGCGAGGTGGTCGGGCTGCTCGGCCCCAACGGCGCCGGCAAGACCACCTGCTTCTATATGCTGGTCGGACTGATCCCGGCCGACGGCGGACGAGTGCTGCTGGCCGGGCAGGACGTGACCGAGCGCCCCATGCATGCCCGGGCACGCCGCGGCCTGGGTTATCTGGCGCAGGAGCCCTCGGTATTCCGGCGCCTGACCGTGGCCCAGAACGTGCTGGCGGTGCTGGAGACCCGCAAGGACCTCAATGCGGCCCAGCGTCGCGAGCTGTGCGACGACCTGCTGCAGGAGTTCAGTATCAGCCACCTCAAGGACAATGCCGCCATCGCGCTGTCCGGTGGCGAACGGCGACGCCTGGAGATCGCCCGAGCCCTGGCGGTCGAGCCGCGCTTCGTACTGCTCGATGAACCCTTCGCCGGCATCGACCCGATCTCGGTCATGGAAATCCAGGGCATCGTGCGCCAACTGGCCAAGCGCCGCATCGGGATTCTGATTACCGACCACAACGTCCGGGAAACCTTGGGAATATGCGGCCGCGCCTACATCATCAACGCCGGTGCCGTGCTGGCCCAGGGTTCGCCGGACGAGCTATTGGCGAACCCGGAGGTGCGCACCGTCTACCTGGGCGAACACTTCCGGCTGTGAGCTAGCCGGCCGCGCCCCCGCATTCTGATGCCTATCAAACCACCGGCGACGAACGCCCGATGACCAAGAGCCGTTTTCGGCTAGAATGAAATTGTAATAATCTACATACAAATACCATACCAACGACCTATCCAGCCTTCATGAAGCCGACCATTCAGCTTCGCCTCGGCCAGCATCTGACGATGACCCCGCAGCTGCAGCAGGCTATCCGGCTGTTGCAGCTGTCCACGCTCGACCTGAAACAGGAAATTCAGGAGGCGCTGGAATCCAATCTGATGCTGGAGACCGAGGAAGAAGGTGCACTGCGCGACCTGCCGGAAAAAGGGCTGAACGGCCAGGAGCACCCCGCCGAACCAGCGACCACCCGCAACGACGCCAACAACGAGCAGGAAGTCGACGGCAAGGCCGAGTCGATGCCGGACGAACTGCCCGTCGACACCGCCTGGGACGACCTCTACGACAACCTGGCGACCGGCTCCGGGCTGGCCGCACCCGCCGATGACGGCAACGACTTCCTGGCCCAGCAGTCGCGCGAGCAGACCCTGCAGGACCATCTGATGTGGCAGCTCAACCTGACCCGCTTCAGCGACGACGACCGGGCCATTGCCACCATGCTCCTCGACGCGGTGAGCGACGACGGATACCTGTGCACGACCGTCGAGGAGATCGTGGCCGCGCTGGAGGATCCGGAGATCGGACCGGAAGAAGTGGAGGCCGTGCTGCACCGGTTGCAGGCCTTCGATCCGCCCGGGGTGGCGGCCCGAGATCTGCGCGAGTGCCTGCTGATCCAGCTGCGTCAGCTGCCGGCGGACACGCCCCTGCGCGACCTCGCGCTGCAACTGGTGCGCGATCATTTCGAACTGCTGGCCAACCAGGACGAGGCCCAGATCCGGCGGCGGCTCAAGCTCGAAGCCGACCAGCTCGGCGCCGTCGTGCACCTGATCCGCAGCCTGAACCCGCGCCCCGGCAGTGCCGTCGCCAACGAGGAGACCACCTACGTCGAGCCCGACGTGTTTGTGTACAAGCGCAACGACCGCTGGGTGGTAGAGCTCAACCCGGACGCCGCCCCGCGGCTGCGGGTGAACCCCGATTACGCCGGCCTGATCAGGCGCGCCGACCAGAGTTCGGACAACACCACGCTCAAGAATCACCTCCAGGAGGCGCGCTGGTTCATCAAGAGTCTGCAGAGCCGTAACGATACCCTGCTCAAGGTCGCCAGCAAGATCGTGGAGATCCAACGCAACTACTTCGAATACGGCGAAGAGGCGATGAAACCCCTGGTGCTGCGCGACATTGCCGAATCGCTGGAGATGCACGAATCGACCATCTCGCGCGTGACCACCCAGAAGTACATGTACACGCCGCGCGGCACCCTGGAGTTCAAGTTTTTCTTCTCCAGCCATGTCAGCACCGCCAGCGGCGGCGAAGCCTCGGCGACCGCCATCCGGGCCCTGATCAAGAAACTGGTCGCGGCGGAGAAACCAGGCAGGCCGCTGTCCGACAACAAGATCGCTGCCATACTGGCGGACCAGGGCATCAATGTGGCCCGCCGCACCGTGGCGAAGTACCGGGAGTCGATGGCGATTCCACCATCGAACGAACGCAAGCGCCTGGCCTAGGCGCACACAGACAGGAGACGATTATGCAGATGAGCCTGACCGGCCACCATGTGGACATCACGGAGCCCCTGCGCGCCTACGTGCAGGAAAAATTGGAACGCCTGGAGCGCCACTTCGACCATGTCACCAACGTGCATGTGATCCTGAGCGTTGAAAAGCTGCAGCAGAAAGCCGAGGCCAAGGTACACCTCAGCGGTGCCGACGTGTTCGCCGACTCCATCCATGAGGACATGTACGCCGCGATCGATACCCTGGTGGACAAACTCGACCGGCAAGTGCTCAAGCACAAGGAAAAGATCCAGGGTCGCCGCAGCGACGGCGCCAAGCCCGCCGCCCCGGCGACCTGAGCAGCGGTAACTGGCAATGCACCCCGCAGACCTGCTGCAGCCGGCGCGCGTGAGCGTGCCCAACCCGGCGGCCAGCAAGAAGCGCGTTCTTGAGGAGGCCGCCAACCTGCTGGCCGCCGGCGCGGACCAGCCGACTGGCGAAACAATATTCGAACGCCTGCTCGAACGCGAACGCCTGGGCAGCACCGGTCTGGCCGGCGGGGTCGCATTGCCGCACGCCCGCATGCCAGGCGTCACTTACCCCCGCGGCGCCTTCCTGCGCCTCGCCCTGCCGGTGGATTTCGACGCCATGGACGGGCAGCCGGTCGACCTGGTGTTCGCCCTGCTGGTTCCAGAAGAAGCTACCGACGAACACCTGCAACTGCTGGCCGGGCTGGCCCGGCTGTTCAGTGACAGCACGCTGTGCACGCGCCTGCGCGGTGCCAGCGACCCGGCTGCCTTGATGCAGCTGCTCAAGGGAGGGGCGCCCACCGATGCCACATCGGGTAAGGGTCCAGGATCTGTACGACTTCCTGCGTGAGCGCCTCACGCTGGACTGGCTGGCGGGCCAGAGCGGACGCGACCGCAACCTGATCGAACCCGGCGGCGAGGATGTCTCGCGCGTCATCGCCGGACCGCTGAACTACATCCATCCCAACCGCATCCAGGTCATCGGTGAGGCCGAACAGCGGCACCTGGACAGCCTGTCGGCGCTGGAGCGGCGCCACGACCTGGAACGCCTGTTCGCGGCCGAGCCGGCGGCGGTGGTCCTGGTGCGCGGCGTCACCGCGCCGCCAGACCTGTTGGCCGCGGCCGACGCGCGCGCGGTGGCCGTGTTCAGCTCGCCGCTGTCCGACGCCCAGGTGCTCGACAATCTGCAGTACTTCGGTTCGCTGTTCCTGGCACGCAAGACCACCTTGCACGGCGTGTTCCTGGAAGTGCTGGGCATGGGTGTGCTGCTTACCGGCGACGCCGCCGTGGGCAAGAGCGAACTGGCGCTGGAACTGATTTCGCGCGGCAATCGGCTGGTTGCAGACGATGCGCCGGAGTTTGCGCGCATCGCCCCGGACATCGTCAGCGGCAGCTGTCCGGCGCTGCTGCGAGACTTTCTCGAAGTGCGCGGACTGGGCATCCTCAACATCCGCGCCATGTTCGGCGACAGCGCCAT
>JBFZDU010000145.1:0-4291 GCA_041307205.1 Gammaproteobacteria bacterium
TTCCTGGTGTGACGCAGAAACTCCCGCCCGTGTGCACGACCTATGCGGCAGGCGCACCCGAGCCTGCCCGCAACGTCTCGATGATCCGGACGAAGCTGCCGCTGCCGTTCAACTACCCGAGTCGGACCGTGCTCGACCCGCGTTACTCGCCGACCGGCGGACTGCTGAAGCATGCCAGCACCGCCTTTAAGCTGTCGGGCAACGCGCTGGTGGTGAACGACGTGGTCTACACCTCCCCGGGTGGCGACATTCGTAACCGTTCCAAGTTCATCATGTCGTATGACGATGGCGACAACCGGCCGGTGGCGGACGGCAAGGAAGTCGAACCTCTGAACATGTACTATGCGCAGGCTAGCAACTGGGGGGATGACTATACGGGCAACAGCGTGACGGTTCCGACCGGCACCTTCCCGGTCCTGCAAGTCCTGAACGTGCTGGGCACCAACGCCTCCGAGTCGTCGATTACCGCCAACCCGGACGGCAGCTTCATGTATTCGATCTGGAACCAGTGGCAGTATTTTGATCCGACCGATTACCTGGACGGCAGCTATGACAGCCCCGAGATCAACGAAGATGCCATCTTCCGTCGGCTCATGTTCCTGGATGGGCAGTAAACCGGTTAAGCCCGCGTAAGCGGTAACTCAAACCGGACGAGGGGCAGCGCAAGCTGCCCTTTTTTTGGGTCGATTTCCGATCTCAAACGAACAGACAACCGTAAACTGGCTCCAATAATTTCACGTTGGAGCAAGACAAGGAACGGGTGTGCAAAGATTGACGGCTTCACATTGCGTCAAACAAAGTGCAAACCCGGTCTGGAAGACAATGGTGGCCATACCCGCTCATGCTCAGCGCGCTGAACGGCAGGAGCCCCCGGTGGGTCGGCTGATCGAAGCAAAGACCGATCGGGGCATGACGCCCAGGGACTGGGCAGTCAAGCAAGGGAAAGACAGAATATTGCCGCTACCGGCTACTCTCCAATAGCGAAATTGCGCGTGTGATCGACTGAAGGATCGGTTTGAAACAGAAAAAGCAGCAAACCATCGTGGCCATTGTGGGTTTTGCCTGGCGCCTGCCGGGGCAGGAACTGGGGGATTTGTGGTCCAATCTGGTGGCGGGTAGGGACTTGGTGACGACGGTGCCCGAGGACCGTTGGTCGCAGGAAGCGTACAGTCATCCCGGCAAGTCCGCTCCCGGCACCACCTACAGCGCTGCCGCCGGCACCTTGGGCAAAGTCGACGGCTTCGACGCGGCGTTCTTCGGCATCTCGCCCCGCGAAGCGGAGCAGATGGACCCGCAGCAGCGGCTGCTGCTGGAGATGGCCTGGGAAGCGTTCGAGTCTGCAGGCATCCCGCCGTCGTCGGTAAGGGGCGAGCGCGGCGGCGTGTTCATCGGCTTTTCCGGATCGGACTGGTCCTACCGGCGCGCCGACGACCTGGCATCGCTGGACGCGACCTCGATGACCGGTCAGACCGGCAGCGTGGCGGCCAACCGCATCTCATACCAGTTCGACCTGCGCGGCCCCAGCATGGCTGTGGATACCGCGTGCTCGTCGTCTCTGGTGGCCTTCCACCAGGCCTGTCAGTCCATCACCAGTGGTGAATCGACGCTGGCGCTGGCCGGAGGCATCGCCCTGCATTTGCACCCTTACGCGTTCGTCGGGTTTTCGCGCGCCTCGATGCTTTCGCCGCGCGGCATCTGCAACGTGTTCGACGCCGCCGGCGATGGCTATGTACGTTCCGAGGGCGGCGGACTGTTTCTGCTCAAGCCTCTGTCGCAGGCACTCGAGAATGGCAACCCCATCCTGGCGGTGGTGGCCGGCAGCGCGGTGAACTGCGACGGTCGCACCAACGGTATCACCGTTCCGGGTGCCGATGCCCAGGCTGAACTGCTGAGCGATGTGTATCGATCGGCCGGCATAGATCCGGCCGAACTGGCCTACGTAGAGGCCCACGGTACCGGCACCGCCGTCGGCGATCCCATCGAGTGCCGTGCACTGGGCATGGCGCTCGGCCAGCGGCGTGCCACCGACAAACCGCTGCTGATCGGCTCGGTGAAGAGCAATCTGGGCCACCTCGAGACCGCCTCGGGTGTGGCCGGGCTAGCCAAGGCCCTGCTGTGCCTGCGGCACCGCGCAGTCCCGCCTACCATCCACCTGAAGAACCCTAATCCGAACATACGCTTCGATGACTGGAACCTGCGAGTGGTGACTGAAACCACCCCGCTGGATCCTGCCAGGAAGCTGACCATAGGCATCAACTCCTTCGGCTTCGGCGGCGCCAATGCCCACGTGGTGCTGCAGAGCAGCGACGAACTACCGCACGTCGCACAGCCCGCATCCACCCGGTCGGGCATGACACCGCTGATCGCCTCGGGCCGTAGCGAAGCGGCGGCGAGAGCCGCGGCTGCGGCGCTTGCCACCCGCCTCGGCGAACAACCCGAGGAAAGCCTGTACGACGTGGCCTACAGTGCTGCCTTCCACCGCGAGTTGCATCCCTACCGCGTAGTCGCCTTCGCTGACGATCGCGACGCGTTGGCCGGCGCTCTGAAGGACTATTCAGCAGGCCAGACGCCCTACCAGTTGGACAGTGGCGAAACGCTGGCCAATGCCTCACAACCTGTGTTCGTCTATTCCGGCAACGGATCTCAGTGGGCGGGAATGGCACGTGACCTGCTGCAACAGTCCGAGACCTTCTGCCAGGCCATCCGCGCGGTCGATGCGCTGTTCCTCGAGATCGGCGAGTTCTCCATCGAGGAGGCGTTGCGGCTGCCGGACGATGAACAGCGCCTGGAACTCACCGAGATAGCGCAACCTTTATTGTTCGCCATCCAGGTGGGACTCACCGAAATGCTGCGCGAGTGGGGCGTGGCCCCGGCGGCGGCGGTCGGCCACAGCGTCGGCGAGGTGGCTGCGGCCTGGGCCTGCGGCGCGCTGAACCTGCCACAGGCAGTGCGGGTGATCCATGAACGCAGCGCCCAGCAGGGACGCACCAAAGGTAACGGGGGAATGACCGCCGTCGGTCTCGGCGAGGCGGCCGGTAGCGTGCTGCTGGCCGAACTCGGTCTGCATGACAGCCTTGCCATAGCGGGCATCAACAGCGAGCGTGGCATTACTCTCGCAGGCCGGGTCGAGGATCTGGTACGGCTGGAGCAGCTGCTGGCGGAACGCGAGGTGTTCCATCGTCGATTGGACCTCGACTATGCGTTCCACAGCCCCGCCATGGACGTCATCCGCGAGCCGCTGCATAAGGAACTTGCTGCACTCGACCCGCAGCGCGGAGAGTTGCCGTTCTATTCCACCGTCACCGGCGGCCGGCTGGCCGGAGATCGTCTGGACTCGAACTACTGGTGGCGCAATATTCGCGAGCCGGTACAGTTCCTTTCCGCACTGGAGACCTTGATCGGCGACGGCTTCAACGTTTTCGTCGAGGTCGGCCCCCATGCCGTGCTGCGTACCTACATCAACGACAGCCTGCGCAGCAGCGCAAGCAAGGGACGAGTCATCACCACCCTCCAGCGCGGCGACAGCAGTGCCGACCGCGTCAGGGCATCCTGCTGCAATCTGCTTGTGGCAGGCTCACCGTTGGATCTGCACCGGCTGTTCCCGGTCCGCGGCCGCTTCGTGGACATGCCGCATTACCCCTGGCAGCGCGAACGCTACTGGCATCCGCTGACCAGCGAAGGCTACAACCTCGTCAATCGCTACCCGCAGCATCCCCTTCTCGGCTACCGCTTGCACGAGAATGCGGGCCAGTGGGAGAACCACCTCGATACCGTGCGCTATCCCAATCTCGCCGATCATGCAGTGGGCGATGCGGTGGTTTTTCCAGCTGCGGGATTTGTCGAGATGGCCCTGGCGGCTGCACGACTGTGGCATGGCGGCGATGCGCAGGAAATCGAGGAACTTGAGATCGTCGCTCCGCTGCTGCTGGAGCCGCAGCCGGCCAAGACCTTACGCCTTGCCATCGAGCCGGCGGATGGTCGCTTCACCATCAGCAGCCGCGAACGGCTGGACGACAAGCCCTGGCTGCTGCATGTCGTGGGACGCCTGCCAGGCAGGCCGCAGGGGGGCACCGCTCCCGCGCCACTGAAGATTCCGGTTGATCCGCCCGCCGCGGACAGCGCGGCACACTACGCCCTGACAGCAAGGGTAGGTCTCAACTATGGCCCGGCCTTCCGCGGGGTGGAGAGCCTCTGGAAAAACGATGATGGGGTATTGGCCAGACTCGAGACGCCTGCCGTCATCGATACCGAACTGGCCAGCCATCAACTGCACCCGGCTTTCCTCGATGCT
>JBFZDU010000146.1:0-5428 GCA_041307205.1 Gammaproteobacteria bacterium
CCGTCGATGAGATAGGCGGGCTTGCCCTGTTTTTCGGCCAGCTCGCGCAGCCGGTTCGAGTTCGAGCTGTTCGGCGAACCGACCACCAGCACCAGGTCACAGCGGGCGGCGAGGCGCTTCACTGCGTCCTGGCGGTTCTGGGTGGCGTAACAGATGTCGTCCTTCCTGGGTCCGCTGATGTCGGGGAAGCGGGCCTGCAGCGCTTCTATGACCCGCGCCGTATCGTCCATGGACAGCGTGGTCTGGGTGGCGAAGGCCAGCTGGTGGGGATGCTTGATGCGCAGCTGCGCCACGTCTTCTGGGGTTTCCACCAGGTAGATGCCGCCCTGGCCGTCGGCGCAGCGGTACTGCCCCATGGTGCCCTCGACCTCGGGGTGGCCGCGGTGCCCGATCAGCACCACCTCGGTGCCGGCGCGGCAATGGCGGGCCACCTGCAGGTGGACCTTGGTGACCAGCGGGCAGGTGGCGTCGAACACGGTCAGGCGGCGGCCCTCGGCCTCTTGTCGCACCGCCTGCGACACGCCGTGGGCGCTGAAGATCACGGTGCCGCCGTCCGGCACCTCGGCCAGTTCGTCCACGAACACCGCGCCCCGCTGGCGCAGCCCGTCCACGACGAAGCGGTTGTGCACCACCTCGTGGCGCACATAGATGGGGGCGCCGAAGGCGTCGAGGGCGCGCTCCACGATCTCGATGGCGCGATCGACCCCGGCGCAGAAGCCGCGCGGATTGGCGAGCAAGATTTTCATGACGACTGGGTATGCGGGCCGGAGTGGCAATGGATGGCGGCTATTTTGCGTGGTTCAGGCCGCGGTTTCATCCCTGGCGGCAGCGGTGGTTCCGGCCAGGGTGGGATTATCGCCCGCGGAGCCGGACCCGGGGCGCCGCCAGGGCGCGGTTCCTACCGGGCGGCGGCGTTTGCGATTGCTTATTCAGCCTCGCTGGCCGGCGGTTGCGGGTCGTCGACGGCCAGGATCTCGGCCTGCAGCAGCAGTTCGCGCCCGGCCAGGGGGTGGTTGAAGTCGATGCAGGCGGCCTCGGGCCCCACTTCCAGCACCAGGCCGGCCAACTCGTCGCCGGCGGGCGTGGTGAAGGCGATCAGCTGGCCGGGGAGGGGCGGATGGTCGGCCGCGAACTGCCCCAGTTGCACCGTTTGCACCAGTGCGGGGTCATGGCGGCCGTAGGCCTGTCCGGCTTGCAGGGTGATGCGTTCGGTGTCTCCGGCGCGCAGGGCGTACAGGGCGAGTTCGATGCCGGGGTCCAGGCTGCCGTCGCCCATGACCGCCGTGACCGGCTCCTCGTCGAAGCTGGAATAGGCCTGGGTGCCGTCGGGCAGCGTCAACGCCAGGTGCAGGGTGACCCGGCTGCCGGGGGCGATGCGGCTGCCGGTTTTCATGGTGTGGCCCCCGGCGCATTCTGCGCCTGGATGTCGCGCAGCGTCGGCACCGCCAGGCCGTGCGCGTCGGCATGGGCCAGGGCGCGGGCGAGGCGGGCCGGGGCGCTGCGCCCCATGCACTGGTGGTCGGGATCACCAGCGAAGGCCGCCAGCATGGCATCCAGCAGCGCCGCGCGGTCGGAGCTTTGCCCGGTCAGGGCCTCCTGGAGATCGATCACGTCGGCGGCCACGGCGCGGGCCAACGCCTGGTGCTCTTCCCACAGCGTCTGCACTGTGCCGCCGACGCGCAGCCCGGCGATATTGCTGGTCAGGATGTAGAGGTTTTTAACCACCAGCTCGAAGGCCAGCTGCTGCGGGTCGGTGAGTACCCGCGCCGGGATGCCGAGCCTGGCCAGGGCCTGTTGCAGCGTGCTGGCGTGGGGGCCGTAGACGGGCGAGGGGATGATGACCCTGGCGTCCCGGCCGGGTTTCTTCTCGAACCAGACCGAGATCACCGTGGGCCGTTCCAGGTGTGCGAAATCGCGCGGCAGCAGCTCGTTCTGCAGCAGCACCAGGCGGTCCAGCCAAACGGCTGGTATCCGCTCCAGTGCCGCCGCCAGATCCGCCTCGCCCACCGCGATCAGCACGAGTTCGGGTTGGGGGATGGCCGTGGCCAGGGCCGCGAGATCGGTGTCGCGGTGGACGGGGTAGACTGGGTGACCCAGGCGCAGCAGGCCGCGGGCGAACACCCCGCCCATTTCGCCGACGCCGAGCAGGATGACGGGCTTATGCATGGTGTGGTTCCGCTGTAATTACAGGAATCGGGCCGGGGGCGGCCCTCCTACGCGCAGCACCGGCGCGCTCGCTGTAGGAGCGGCCCCCAGCCGCGATGCTCCCAGGATGACGGGTTCATGCATGGTGCGGTTCCGTCGTGCTGCCGGGAATCGGGCCGGGGGCGGCCCTCCTACATGCAACACTGGCAGGCCCCTGTAGGAGCGGCCCCCCGGCCGCGATCCGTCGTCGCGACCGGGATTCACTCGGCGTCCCGCTGCCAAGTGAGCTCGGCGCCGCCGTCGGCCCGCGCCAGGGTGCGGGCCAGCACGAACAGCAGGTCCGACAGGCGGTTGAGGTAGCGTGGGCTGACCGGGTTCACCGGCTCGGCGCGCGCCAGTCGCCACAGGGCGCGTTCGGCGCGCCGACACAGGGCGCGCGCCTGGTGGCAGTATGCCGCGGCCAGGTTGCCGCCGGGCAGGACGAACTCGACCAGTGGCGGCAGGCCGGCGTTCAGCCGTTCGAGTTCCGCCTCCAGGTCGGCCACCAGGTCGTCGCCGAGGGTGCTGGCGCCAGGCAGGGCCAGTTCGCCGCCGAGATCGAACAGGCGGTGCTGCAAGCGGTGCAGCAGCGGGACGAAGGCCATGGCCGGGGGCTGCGCCGCGAGCACCCCCAGCGCGCAGTTCAGTTCGTCCACCTCGCCCAGGGCGGCGATCCGCGGGCTGTCCTTGGGCAGGCGCGTGCCGTCCGCCAGGCCGGTGGTGCCGGCGTCGCCGGTGCGGGTGGTGATCCGGGTGAGGCGGTGTCCCATGGCGGCATTATCCCCGGATCAGGAACCGTAGCGGTAGCCCAGGGTCAGCAGCAGGTTGCGTTCGGGGGCCGGGTTGATTGCGGGGCAGCTGTCGCTGAAGGCATCGGTGATGCACAGCGGATGCCCGCTGCCGGAGGCGTCGAGGCCGATCTCGCCGGTCTCGCTGTAGCGCTGGTCGAACAGATTGTTGAGCCGCAGGCCGAAGCGCCAGGGCCCGCGCTGGTGGTGCGCCGACAGGTTGACCACGCCGTAGCCGGCCAGGGTCGGAAAGCGGTTGGCAAAGTCGCCGCCGTAGGCCTGGTCGCTGACCAGGATGGCCTCCAGGTCGAGGCTGGTGCGGGGATCGACCGCCCATTGGGCGAACAGGCGCAGCCGCTGCTCGGGGACCAAGGGGATGCGGTTGCCGGCATTGGGACCGTCGGTGATCGCACTGTCCACGTAGTCGTAGTCGAAGCCGGCGAGCAGGGTGCGGCCGAGCGCGCGGGTGCCGCCCAGGCTCAGGCCGCGGCGGCGGGTGCGGTCGAGGTTGACATTGACGAAACCGCTGGCGTCGAAGCTGATTTCGTCGCGCAGTTCCAGTTGGTACAGGGCCAGCTGCAGCCGGGTGACGCGGTGCCGGTAGTCGGCGCCCAGCTCGTATGAAACCCCGCGCTGATTGTCCAGGCCCAGCGGTTGGCCGAACACCACGTTGGTATGTTCGTCGACCTTGGCGAAGCGGTAATTCTGATCGGCGCGGGCGCGCAACTGCCACCGGCTGTCGGGCGCGAACACCAGCCCCAGCGAGCCGACCGTCACCTGGTCGTTCAGCTGGCTGGTGGCACCCAGGTCGATGCGATTGCGCACCCGGGCGTGGCGCAGGCCGGCATCCAGGGTCCAGCCGGCGGCGAGCGGCAGAGTGGCCTGGCCGTAGAGCGCATGGTTGGCCTGCTCGACCGCCTGCGGACCGAAGGCGGTGCGCAGCAGGTAGTCGGTGTCTTCCAGGTCGAGCCCCAGCGCCACCCTGGTGCCTCCCAGGGTGCCGTCGAGGCGCGGCGTCAGGGTCCAGGTGCGCCGGTCCTGGGTGGCCGGGCTGCCGGGGAAGAGGCGAAAGCTCTGCACGAAGTCGCGGTCGTCCGACTGCCAACCCAGTTCCGCGGCCAGGTCCCAGGCCGGCGCCAGCCGCTGTTCGAGGCCCGCGCGCAGGCGTTGGCTGCGGGTGTCAATGAAGTCGCCGGCATAGGTCGCCACCGACTGGCGCCGATCCGCTGCAGCCTCGTCCAGGAACAGCCCGCCCGGGGTCAGGCTGTCTTCGGCGAAATCCTCCAGTTCCAGGAACAGGCGGCCGGCGGCATGCTCGCGGTCCAGCAGCAGGTTCAGGGTGCGGCGGTCGACGGCGTTGTGCCGGCGGTAGTTATCGGTGTCCGCCAGGCGTGCCTTGAGCTGGGCCCCCCAGCCGCCGGTGCTCCGATCCGCGAGCCGGACCGACACCCGGCGCTGGTCGTAGCTGCCGAGACCCAAGCGGGTCTCGGCGCCGGCGCCGACCGGGCGGCGCGTGACGATGTTCACCACACCGCCCACCGCCTGGTTGCCATAGCGGCTGCCGGCGCTGCCCTGCAGAATCTCCACCCGCTCCACGTCGTCGAGGTCGACTGCCCCCAGGTACAGGGTGGCGCTGTCGCTGGCCGGGTTGAGGCGACGTCCATCCACCAGCACCAGAGTGTTGGCGGCGGCGGTGGCGCCGAAGCCGCGCAGGTCGATGCTGGCGCTGCCACCGTCGCCGTAGGCATCGCGCACCTGGATGCCGCCGCGCCCGCGCAGCAGTTCGGCCAGGCTGGCGGCGCCGCTGGCCGCGATCGCGGAGCGCTCCACGACGGTGACCCGGGCCGGGCTCGGGTCGTCGGGGGCCAGGCGGCCGGTGGTGATCAGGATCGGGTCCAGGTCCACGGCCGCCGGCACTGCGGCGGCCAGGGCACAGCACAGGGCGCCCAGGCAGAAGTTGCGCATGCGATCTCTCCGCGGCCGGCGCGCACCCGCGCCGGGATTCGGGTCTGGCATGGCGGAGCGAGGTATAAGACGTCGCCGCGGGCGCGGCAGGCCGCCCGGCAGGAGCACGCCGCATCGCCCGCCGCGATGCCCGTCGATGCCTGCAGGGCCGGTATCCGGACTGACGGGGTGGACGCGACGTCGCGCCCGGATCACGCGCCTTCCCGGGCGTACCCAGTGGCATCTTGCGCGATCGCTACCCGATCACCGTTGCGGGGGCAGTGTCGGCATCGCACCGACTTCCCGTTTAACCGACGCGGCGGTCGGCACCCGGCAGGGGGGTGTGAGCTTAGCCTGAAAACGGGCGCGGCGCGATCGCCCGGGCCGGGTCGCTTAGGTGCTTCCCCGGGAAGCGGGTCCGCAGGACCTGATGCAGCGGGCCACCGCGGCCTGGCCGGGTCCGCAACCTCAGGGGCGGGAAAGCAGGAAGCGGCGCCCGACCCGGTCGACCG